>CACZSP010000161.1 GCA_902783905.1 uncultured Ruminococcus sp. | reverse complement strand
TTCACGTCCGGCGTGAGCCGGACACTTCATTAGCGTCGAAGGCGCGTCTTCACTGCGAGCGCCGTCAGGCGCGAAGCGTGACACCTCATCCGGCCGCTCCGCGTCCACCTTCCCCTCACCCCTCGCGCGGTGCCGCTATCCTTGCAAATCACAGAGGGGAAGGCTTGGGTCGCGGCGGTTCTTCCGCTGCTCACTGCCCACTGCTCACTGCCCACTTGCCACTGCCAAACTGTCACCGCTGTTTCAACTGTACAGTATCACCGCGATAAAGACCAGCGGTTCGCTGCCTTCGTTGGCGAGAGAATGTATCTCCCCGTCGCGGCAGACAGCGACGTCGCCGGGGGCGACTTCCACCGTTTTGCCGTTGTCGTTGTACCTTCCGGTACCCGAAAGAAAATAGAAAATTTCATTGTCTCCCGTGTGCGTGTGCTCTCCGATGGAACGTCCGGGCAGGAGCGTCATCAGGTTGAACATCCTTCCCTTTCCGTTCATCTCGTCGGCGCCGGAGAGGATCTTTTTCATCAGCGTCTCTCCGTTCCCTCCGCGTATGCATTTTGCCTCATCGGCCATTTCGCAGGCACGTCTTATCATTGCGGTTATCTCCTTTTAACAAATTTATTTACAAGCATTTCCCCGATGAAATCGGTACCGATATGACCGGGGGAGTTCATGACGGTCGGATTGTTTTCCCATCTCGGAAGCGCCGCCGCGATCTCCTCCCCGGTCAGCTCAGGTGCGGGCGGGAGTATCGCCCCGACGATCGACGAGATCTCATCCGGACCGTACCCCGTTTCCTCACGGAGAAGACCGGCTGCCCCGGAAAACTCCCGGCAGGCGACGCGTATAAAATCGTCGAGGAAGAAAGCGCAGGCAAACCCGTGCGGCACGCCGAAGTTTTCGGTCAGATAATAACCGACGTTGTGCGGAAAACAGGTACCGGTGACCGAAATGGCGAGACCTCCGAATATCGATCCCTCGTAAAGCGTCTCTCTGTCCGCGTTGTCGGGCATTTCTCCCCGCGCCGTCTTTTCAAGTACCGGAAGGATGATCTTCGCCCCGCGGGCGGCAAAATCCCGGGACCAGACTCCGCTCTTTTTTGAAAACCGGCTTTCAAGGCAGTGCGACAGGGCGTCGACGGCGGTCGTCAGCGTCAGGGTGCGCGACATGGTATAAGTGTACTTCGGGTCTCCGATCGAAAGAGAAGCGAAAATGCGCGGATCGTTCACGCTTTTTTTCAGCCCCTTCGAATTCGTCAGGACCGAGACGCTGGTGACTTCGCTCCCCGTCCCCGCAGTCGTCCCGACAAGGACGACGGGAAGCGGAGCTTTTTCCCATTTTTTCGAATACAGCTCGGCTTCGCCGTAAGACGGGTTTGCCGCGATGACCGCCGCCGCTTTTGCGGCGTCGAGCGCGGAACCGCCTCCCGCGCCGATAATAAAATCAGCGCCGCTTTCCGCAGCCGTTCTTCCGGCTTCTATGACGGAAGGAACCGACGGGTTGTTCCCGATCCGGTCGAATACCGAATAAGCGACTCCCCGGGAGTCGAGGGCGGACACAATATCGTCAAGGGCTCCCGAAAGCTTTGCCGAGCTTTTCCCGGTGACTATCAGGCACTTTGAGCCGAACGATGCGATCTCGTCTGCGCATTCGCGCACGGCGCCCTCTCCAGTCCGGAGCTTTGCAGGCATATAAAAAACGTTCATTTTTCCCTCTCAGAAGGTTTTGTCGGGCGGAAAGGGAGACTGGCGGTCGTCCTTCAGCGCCTCTCTTGCCGCGGGGTCGCGGAAATCCGGGATATCGTAGGGGATATTCCCGTTGAGGATCGAGCGGTATCCGAGTATGCCGACGGCAGACATCGCCGCGGCGGTATAAACGTCGGGGAAGGGATCGTCCTTTCCGCGGACGGCGTCGATGAATTTTTTCATCACCCACCAGTCGCCTCCGCCGTGCCCGCAGTTTTCGGCGCCTTCGGCCCCGTCGGGCCATACGGCCTCGTACGTGCGGACCTGTTCGGTGCCTTCCGGGATCGTCCAGGAATTGTATCCGACGCGTACCTGCGCCTGGTCTCCCCTCACCGTTTCGGCGCCTCCCCTGACGCATCCGAGCCGGTACCAGTTGCCTCGGATCCCCATATAGGAGGACCCGTTTATTCTCATAACGGCTCCCTTGTCGGTGGTGACGAGCATCACTCCGACGGCGTCCGGCTTCAGTCTGCCGTATTCGGCGGCGTGGGCGGGGTCGTCGGCGGCGCTCATCGCGACCACCCTTTTCGGCATCTCGCCGGTCATAAAGATCAGCGGGGCGAGCGAATGCGAGCTGTAATAGGTGACGGGCAGGTATTTGCGCCAGTGATAATATCCGTTTTCATCCTTTACCGATATTTCGGCGTTGTCCTTCGGGTTCATCGGATGGATATACTCGCCCTCGGCAAAGAGAAGCTTTCCGAGCGTCCCCTCGCGGTAAAGGCGGCGCAGCTCGAAGTTGCCCCGGGTGTAGGGATAGTTTTCGGCCATCATATAGACGGCGCGGCTCTGTTCCGCCGCCTCGCAGAGAAACGCCGCGTCCGACAGCGTCGCCGCCGCCATCGTTTCGCTCAGCACGTGTATACCGGAGCGCAGAGCGCGTACGGCGTATTCGGCGTGCTGGTGGAAATAGTTGCAGAGTATGACGGCGTCGAATTTCCCCGATGAAAAAAACTCCTCCGCGTCGGTGTATCGCGCGGGCGCGAGCCTGCCCCGGTAACAGTATTCGGCGCATTTTTCCATGCGTTCCGGATCCCTGTCGCAAAGAGCGGTGACCCGCGCCCCGCGGATCTTTCCGAGGCGGAGCGCTTTTATATAAGTTTTTCCTCTGCGGCATCCGAAAACGCCGATCCTTACCGTTTTTTCCATATCCTGCCACCTCCCGGAAGCGGTGCGTCGCTGAATGATTCTATGTAGCGGTCTGCAAACGATCTGATCTCTTCCTCCCTGTGCGCGCTGGTCGCTTCGGCGACGCCGCAGACCTTCATCCCGGCGGTCTTTGCCGCCCGGAGCGCCGCGGTCACGTCGTCGAAAACGACGCAGTCCCCGGCCGGAACGCCGATGGCCCGCGACACCTCTTCGAAGAAAGCCGGCTCCGATTTGCTTTTATGCATAACGTCCACCGCAAAAAAGTGATCGAAAAGGCCGTCGACGCCGTTGTTTTTCAGGCAGGGAAGATACATTTTTTCGGTCAGCGCCGTGGCGATGCAGAGCATCACTCCGGCGTTTTTCAGTTTGAGCAGATAATCTTTCGCGCCGGGAAAAAGGAAGATCCTCTTTGCGTACTCCTCGTCCGCCATTTCGCTCCACTCGCGCATCAGATCCTCCGGCGTGTCGGACAGACCGAAGCGTTTTACGGTATATTCGGCGGTTCCGCGAAACCCGAGGGCGCATATACTTTCGGCGTAATCGGCCGGCACGGCGATCCCTCTTTTGGTGAGAAAGGTCTCGTCTATCCTCTTCCAGACTCCCATCGAATCGATAAGGGTTCCGTCCATGTCGAATATCGCGGCGCGGAATCTCATTTTTGCGTTTCTCCTCCGGCGGACCTGCTTCCGGCGCTCTTCCCCGGGCGGGGCGTAACCGCCGATTTTATCGGTGAGAGCTTTTCCGGACAGGGTCGCGCTTCCTTCAAACCAGACGCTGTCGTAGTGGGTTTTCGGATATTTCCCGCGCTTTTCGGCAAGATGCCTGTGCCAGAAACGGAGAGTTGAGGGCAGACAGACGACGAAAGGCATAAACGGGCCGAGCCGGATATTCTGCAGAGTGTGACCGTGCTCATGGTCGTGCAGTCTGCGCGAGCCGCCGCTGTCGGCGATGAAAAACAGCCCCATGTCGAGGCCCCAGTCGACTTCGAGATCGAAGCACCAGTCCCAGCCGTACCTTCGCGGACGCCGCCCCGCCATGACGAGGACGAGGGCGGCGACGCACCCGCCGAGCGTAACCGGCAGCCCCCAGGTAAAGGAAAGCAGATAGTATACCGCACGGCTTTTCGGAGCCGGAAACACGAAGGGTCCCCGCTTCCATTTTGCCCTGAGCGAAAGATGGATAACGACGCAGGCGGCGGCGTAAGCCGCGAATACAGCCGACAGAATTATTTCTCCGGTCGTCATTATCCCCGTATTATTTTTTCAGTTTTCCCGCTTTTTCAAAAGCGGCGCGGACGGCGGACATGGCCGCGGCGCGGAATCCGCCGCGCTCAAGTGCGAATATGCCTTCTGCGGTCGTTCCGGCGGGACTGGTCACCCGGTTTTTAAGCTCTGCCGGGTCGGCTCCGAGATCCAGCACCGACCTTGCCGATCCGAGAACGGTCTGAGCCGCCAGCTTGACGGCCGATTTGCGGGACAGTCCGCAGGACACTCCGGCGTCGGCAAGCGCCTCAATGAATATGAAGGCGAAGGCGGGGCCGCTCCCCGAAAGGGCGCACCCTGCGTCCATCAGCGATTCGGGTATTATTTCAAAGCGTCCGGCGTCTCCGAGAAGTTCTTCGAGCCGGTCGATCTCGTCGTCTCCCGCGCCTCCGTCGGTCGAAACGAGGATCATTCCCTCTCCGACGCCGCAGCAGAGGTTTGGCATGATGCGGATGATCTTTTTGTGATCGTCTCCGACTATCGACCTGATATCGGCGACGGTCATTCCGGCCGCCATCGAAACGACGGTGCAGTCGGGGTTTTTCGCGAAGGACGCGGCAAACGGCGAAACGGCGCCCGCCATCACCTGGGGCTTCAGCCCGAGAAAAACGAAATCCGAAAGTTCGACGAGAGTGCCGATATCTGCGTCGTCGCAGCCGTATTCGCCGCACAGACGGTCGACCTTGTCCTGATCCGAGTCGCAGACGCAGAGGCGCTCGCCTCCCACCGACCGGGCGCAGTTGCGCACGAGGGTCCCGCCCATATTGCCGCAGCCGATGAATCCGGCGTCGTATCTTGTGACTTTTCCCATTGCATTGCTCCTTTTATCTGATCTGTCCGTCGCCGCGGATGATATATTTGTAGGAAGTCAGTTCCCGCAGACCCATCGGTCCCCGGGCGTGCATTTTCTGAGTCGATATGCCGATCTCGCATCCGAGGCCGAATTCTCCGCCGTCGGTAAATCTGGTCGAGGCGTTGTGATATACCGCCGCCGAATCCACCGAGCCGAGGAAATACTCGGCCGCTTCCGGGTCTTCGGTGACGATCGATTCGCTGTGTCCCGTCGAATGAAGAGCGATATGGTCGACGGCTTCCCGCACGTCGGATACGACGGCGACGGCCAGCACGTAATCGAGAAATTCGGTGTCGAAATCGCGATCCGACGCCGGGGTTCCTTCGATGATTCCCGCCGCTTCGGCGTCCAGGCGCAACTCGACCGGCGTAAGTCCCTTTTCCTGCCTTTTATCGACAAGTCTCTCGCGCAGGCGGGGCAGAAAATCTTTCGCGATATCCCGGCACACGAGCAGCACCTCCTCGGCGTTGCAGACCGACGGGCGCGAGCATTTCGCGTTTTCGATTATATCGAGCGCTTTTCCGGTATCGGCTCTGCCGTCGACGTAAACGTGGCAGATCCCCGTTCCCGTCTGGATGACCGGAACCTTCGAGTTTTCGACGCACGCGCGGATGAGCCCGGCGCCTCCGCGCGGTATGAGCAGGTCGACAAGTCCCGACGCTCCCATAAGGGCGGCGGCGTCCTCCCTTCCCCCCGTCAGTATACCGACGGCGTCGGATGCGCCGAAGGGTTCGAGCGCGCGTCGTATGACCGAAACGATCGCCGAGCAGGACCGCACGGCGTCGCTTCCCGGCTTGAGCACGCAGACGTTGCCGCTGCGGAAGCAGAGTGCGGCGGCGTCGGACGTGACGTTCGGGCGTGATTCGTAAATTATCCCGATAACGCCTACCGGCACCGATCGTTTTTCGATGACAAGACCGTTGGGGCGCACCGTTTTTTCAAGGGTCACGCCGACCGGATCGGGCAGTTCCGCCGCCTCGCGGATGCCCTCCGCCATCCCGCGGATTCTTTTTTCGTCCAGAAGGAGGCGGTCGATCATCTGGGGCGAAAGCTTCCCTCGCGCCGCCGCGACGTCAAGGGCGTTGGCGTCGAGTATCGAACGGAGATTTTCTTCGCGCAGAAGCGCGTCGGCGATGGCAAGGAGCGCGCGCGCCTTTTCACCGTCGCTGCGGGCGGCGGCCGCGGGAGCCGCTTTTTTCGCGTTTTCAAGAATCAGTCTGACGGCGTCAGTCATTTTTCGGTCCCTCCGTCCGCCCTCCGGCGGAAAAAAGCGTGTAGCCCGTGTTCTTTCCTTCTATTATATCGTACAGTTTTTCGGGAGCGGCTCCGTTGCAGATTGCGGTGTCGCATCCGTTTTCAAGACAGAACGCGGCGGCCGAAAGCTTTGTCCTCATTCCGCCCGTCCCGAGTCCGCTCGAGCTGTCGCCGGCAAGCTTCAGTATATCGCCGTCGATCCTTTCGACCAGGGTGATGAGCCGTGCCGAGCTGTCGGATCTCGGATCGGCGGTATACAGTCCGTCGATATCCGACAGTATGACGAGCAGATCCGCCCGCACGCTGACCGCAACCTGCGCCGACAGGGTGTCGTTGTCGCCGAGTCTTATCTCGTCGGTGGCGACGGTGTCGTTTTCGTTGATGACGGGTATCGCGCCGAGTTCGAGAAGTCTGACGACGGTGTTTTCGAAGTTTTTATGCCGCTCCTCAGACAGAAAATCCGAGGCGGTCAGAAGTATCTGCGCCACCGTATGGCCGTATTCCGAAAAAATGCGGTCGTATGTGTACATCAGTTCGCACTGACCGACGGCAGCAGCCGCCTGCTTGGCGGCGATATCCGAAGGCCTGCCGGGAAGCCCCAGCTTTCCCGACCCCATTCCGATGGCGCCGCTGGTGACGATTATCACCTCGTTGCCGGCGTTTTTTAAGTCGCTGATAATCTCGCAGATCCTTCGCGTGCGGCGCAGATTGAGTTTGCCGTCCGGATATGCGAGTGTCGACGTTCCGATCTTAATTACTATTTTCATCTTTTTCGTTCTCGCTGCCGTGATATCTGGCAAGGAACTTCCTCCAGGGGAAGCAGAGAGCGACGCAGAAGGCGACTCCGAGCGCCGCGATAACTATCCAGGAATTTATGGTCGCGTTCCATCCGCCCTTTTCGGTGAGCGTCGCGAATCCGTAGGTGGAAAGGGCGCTTCCGGCGTAGGTGGCGAAATTCGTGACACCGGAAATGGTCGAAATATTGCCGAATTTGCGGAATCTGCGGGTGACGTAGCAGGTCACGATCAGATTTACCGCGTGCATGCTGCCCACCGCCAGAGCGAAAAGGAAAACCGAAACGACGGGGGATGATTCCCGGAACACGGGAAGCAGCGCAGAGCTTGCTCCGCAGAGTCCGAAGAAGGCGCCGGCGCAGAGCATCTCGTTGCGGAGCAGCTTCCGGTAGACAAGCCGGGCGATCTCGTAGGATACCGTGCTGAATATCGGGAAGACAACTCCCGAAAGGATGGAGATGCCCGTCGGGAGCGAAAAGACCTCGGTCACGTAGGACGGCATCCAGGTGTCGATGCCGTCGCGGAGCATTCCCTGAAGCATGATGGCAACGACGATAAGGCAGAGCAGTATGACAATAAACGGCGTATAGGACGGGGTATCGGCGCCGGGCGCCGGGGTCTCGCTCTTCGTGAAGGAACGCGAGGGCCGGATCTTTCCGTACTTCTTTTCAAACGACGAAAGCCCCGCCCAGACGACGCCGGTGGCAAGAAGGCCGAACCCTCCGCATATAAAGAAAACGGTCCGCCAGCCGGAAAAGCTTATAACCAGGGGAGAAAGCAGGTATATCAGCACGGTGGCGAAATTGGATCCCCATGAGACCCGCGCCGACGCCGTCAGAAACTGCTCCTCGGTCAGATAATTGCTCATCTCCTTGACGATGGGCGGCCACATCAGCGCCTGACCGAAGCCGTTGACGCACCAGATGACGGTCATCTGCGCCGTGCTTTTCGCGGCGGGAAGCAACAGGTTCATCACCGAGGCGACGATCAGCCCGGTGCACATCAGATATTTGGGATTGATCCTGTCGCCAAGCCATCCGCTGAGCAGCTGACCGAGGCCGTAAACGATGAACATACCGGTCAGGGCCGCCGAAGCAGCGTCCTTGGTAAGCCCTTCGGAGGCGATTATCTCGGCCAGAACCGCCTTGTAGTTGACCCTGGTCAGGTAGCTTGTGAAATATGCTCCGGCGCAGATAAAAACGATAAAGAAGGACTCCCTCTTTTTGTTTACAGGCATTTTTTACTTCTTTTCGGAATCCCGGCGGCGTATCTCTGCGCGGCGCACCTTGCCGCTGAAGGTCTTGGGAAGCTCCTTCACGAATTCTACGACGCGGGGGTATTTGTATGGCGCGGTGTTCTTTTTAACGTAGTTCTGAAGTTCCTTGACAAGTTCGGGCGTTCCCTCGAAACCGGGGCGAAGAACGACGGTCGCCTTGACGAGAAATCCGCGGATGCCGTCGGGATCGGGCACGCCGGTCACGGCGGTCTCAAGGACGGCGGGGTGCTCGTTGAGGACCGATTCTATCTCGAAGGGCCCTATGCGGTAGCCGGACGACTTGATGATGTCGTCGTTGCGTCCGACGTATCTGTATCTGCCGTGCTCGTCGAGGTACGCCGTGTCTCCGGTGTGGTAGAAACCGCCGCGGAAGGCGTGATCGGTCTCTTCCTTGTTGAAATTATATCCGCAGAGAAGCCCGCACGGACGCCTGCCGTGTATCTTCACGCAGATCTCTCCGGTGACGCCGCGCGGGACGGGGACGCAGTCCTCGTCGATCGCCATAACGTCGTATCCTGGCACCGGAAATCCGATCGACCCCGGCTCGGGCTCCGACCACGGATAGATCGTCGCCAGCATGACGGGGGTCTCCGACTGACCGAAACCCTCGTAAATCTTGTGTCCGGTGCGGCGGAGCCATTCGGAGTATATCTCGGGCCCCAGCGCCTCCCCCGCCGTGCAGCAGTGGGTGACGCTTGACAGATCGTATTTTTCCACCTCGGTCTGCAGCAGCATCCGGTACATCGTCGGAGGCACGCAGAAGGTGGTAACTTTGTATTTCTGCACGACCGACAGTATGTCGTCGGCGTGAAATCTTTCAAAATCGTAAACGAGAACGGCGGATTCCGCCATCCACTGGCCGTAGACCTTGCCCCAGAGGGCCTTCATCCAGCCGGTGTCCGAAACGGTGAAATGCAGCCCGCCGTCGACGCATCTGTGCCAGAAGACGCCGGTCATTATATGTCCGAGCGGATATCTGAAATCGTGCGTTATTATCTTCGGATAACCGGTGGTGCCCGACGAGAAGCACATCATCATAATATCGTCCGCCCGCGTGGCGGCGTCTCCGGACGGACGGGTCCATTCGTCCTTCGCCCCGGCGAAAAGTTTGTCGAAGCTGAGCCAGCCGTCGGGAACGCGGTCGCCGACGATCAGTTTTTTCTTCACCGTTTCGTACCGGTCGGCGCCCTCGTCGAAGCGGGCGGGGCAGCCGTCGTCGCCGGTGATTATCACGTAACCGATCTTTCCGGCGTTGCACCGGTAGACGTAGTCCTTCGCCGTCAGCATCGAGGTCGCCTGGACCATCACGGCGCCTATCTTGTGCAGGGCGCAGAGAAGGATCCAGAAGGACCAGTGACGCTTAAGGACCAGAAGGACTCTGTCACCCTTTCTCACTCCGAGAGAGTAAAGCATGTTTGCCGCTCTGTCCGACAGGCGGGAGACGTCGGCAAACGTGAACGTCTTTTCCTCTTTGTCCTTCGAGAGCCAGAGAATCGCCCGCTTGTCCGGCTTTTCGCGCCCTAAGACGTCCACGACGTCGTAGGCGAAATTGAAATCCTCCGGACAGTCGATTCGATAGTTCTGCTGCGCGTCCTTCAGCGACGCGAAGCTGTCGCGGCTTCTGCCGACGTATTTTTCGTAAATCGCCATACCTTTGCCGCCCTTACTTTATGACTATCGCGAGGAACCGCGCCGGCTCGTCGCCGATCGCCTTGAGGGCGTGCGGGTTCGACGAATCGAAATAGGCGCTGTCGCCCTCTTCCATAACGTACTCCTCGTCGCCGACGAAGAGTATCATCTTTCCGGAAACCATATATTCGAATTCCTGGCCCGGATGGCTGTTAAGCACCGGCACGCCATCGCGCGGCTCGACGGTGACAAGGAAGGGCTCGGCCTTCTTGTTCCTGAAGGGAAAGGCGAGATGCTTGTATCCGTAGGCCGCGTTTCGGGTGATGTCGTATCCGCTCCCCTTTTTGACGAAGGTGCAGACCGAAAGCTTCGGCGACTCGCCGCTCATCAGATCGTGAACGTCGATGCCGAGTATGTCGGCCGCCTCGCAGAGGAAGCTGATCTGGAAATCGCGCTCGCCCCGTTCATAAGAACGGTAGTCTTCAAGCGAAACGTTAAGACGCTTCGCCATATCCTCGGGCGAAATCTCACAGATCTCGCGCATGTCGGCGAGTCGCAGACCTATTTCTTTAAGTGATTCCTGACGGGAAGAAGACATGAAAACCTCCGAAAGGGGAAATTGTGAATGATGAATTATGAATTATGAATTATGGACGTAAACATCAATAATTATTAATGTTTACATCGTGGGGGCGAGCATCGCTCGTCCGCCTGCCGCGAACGG
>CACZSP010000160.1 GCA_902783905.1 uncultured Ruminococcus sp. | reverse complement strand
TGCAGCACCGCGGAAAGATCATCACGTCGCAGATGGGCGCCGGTTTCTCACTGACGGCAGGAACCGAAATAAAAGTTCCCGTCGGCGCCGAAGAAATCGACCTGTCCTTTTCCGCAGTCCTGCCGCGGCCGGTAAAAAAGCTTTCCGCCCTGTCCCCGGTCGTCGCCGCGCGCGTCCGCGAGGGGAGATTTGCCTTCCGCGGAGGAAAAAACGAAGGGGAGCTGATGCTGAAGGCGGAATTCGATCCGGCGGGAGAGGGCGACGGATATTTCTTCATTTTCGATCTCGGACGCGAGACCGTCGGATTCCCGCTCATCGAATTCGATTCCCCCGCGCCGTGCGATCTGATCTGCGGCTGGGGAGAGCATCTCACCGACGGCAGATGCCGCACGGCCATCGGCGGACGCGATTTCTCGTTCACCTTCGAAGCGACTGCCGGGCACAATCGCTTCTTCCCTGCCCTGCGCCGTCTCGGATGCAGATATTTTCAGATCTTTTCCGCCGTCAGGCCGGAAAATCTTTCCTTCCGTTTCGTTCCGGTCGAATACCCGGCAGAGGCGCCCGATCCCGACCTGCCTGAGCCGCGCAAACGTATATACGACACCGCCGTTCACACGCTTCGCTGCTGCATGCACGAGCATTACGAGGACTGCCCCTGGAGAGAGCAGGCGCTGTACACGCTCGATTCGCGCAACCAGATGCTCGCAGGATATTTCGTTTTCAAAGACGGCAACCGCGAAATGGCGCGCGCCTCGCTCGATCTGATCAGCCGCGGGGTCAGGCCCGACGGTCTGCTATCCCTCTGCTTCCCGGCGGGAAGGGATTATCCGATACCCTTCTACACGCTCGCGTATTTCGTCCAGTTTGAAGAATACGTCCGGCTGACCGGAGACGTCGCCTTTGCCGCGGAAAAATTCTCCGTGCTGCAATCGCTCATGGACGCCGTCATTTCCCGGGCGATAACCGACGGAAACTTCCGCGGTCTCGTCCCGCGTTATCCCGACAGCCGCGGATACTGGAATTTTTACGAATGGTCCCCGACGATGTCGGGATCGAAATACGTTTACGACGAAACCGACCCGCCATGCGAGGCGCCCTTCAACGCGTTTCTGGCTACGGCGCTCGTCTCGCTCTCCCGGATTTCGTCGTCGGTCGGAAAAGACGCCGACCGCAAAAAATACGCGGGGATCGCCGACGGCGTACGGCAAGCCGTCAGGCGAGTATTCCTCGGTGACGACGGCCTTTTCCGCAGCTTCACCGACCGCCCCGAAGCCGGTGTTTCGGTCCTCACCCAGGCGCTCTGTCTGCTTTGCGGCGCTGCCCGCGGGACCGATTCGTCTCGCGCTCTCGAGGCGATAAAAAACAACGGAGGCGACGGTCTCATCCCCGCCACCCTCAGCATGGCCTGCTTCAGGTACGACGCTCTGCTGAGCGCAGACGCGGAAAAATACGCGCCGCAGATCCTCGCCGAGATCGACCGGGACTGCTCGTATATGCTCTCGCACGGCGCCACGACCTTCTGGGAAACGATAAAGGGCGAAGCGGACTTCGGCGGCGCCGGTTCTCTCTGCCACGGCTGGAGCGCCATGGCCGCGTACTATTACAGAATACTGCTCTCGAGGAATTTTTCGTGAAAAAATCTTTGTTCATCCGGCTGCTTTTCTGCCTTTCGGCGCTTTCGGTCTGTCTGCCCGCCGTTTTGTCGCCGTCAGCCGCCGCGGTAAAATACGAATACGGAGAGGAATACAAGTCATCTCCATACTATGAAAAACTGACCGCTCTGCAAATGACCGGCGATCAGAGATACGACCTTATCGCGGTTGCGCTTTCCCAGGTCGGTTATCACGAGGGCAACAGCGACGCCGATATGGACGGGCAGAACTACTCGGGAAACCGCAATTTCGTCGAATACACCCGCCTTTACGGAAAGCTCGACAACGGAGAAGGCAACGGAACCAGCTACGGATATGCCTGGTGCGCCGCCTTCGTTTCCTGGTGCCTGCGTCAGGCGGGAATTCCCGAGGACCTTGTCATCACCGAAGTCAGCTGCCCTCGCTTCATAAAATTCCTCTCGTCCGCCGGGATATACCGGACCCGCGAGAGCAGATACTCTCCCCTGCCCGGCGACCTGATATTCTTTAAAAACGCGGGATCGACGGCGACGTCCACGCATATCGGCATCGTCGTCGGCACGTCCGACGGCTACGTCTACACAGTCGAAGGGAACGCCGACGACAACGTGACGCAGAGGAGGTACGAACTGACCGACTCCTATATCGTCGGTTACGGAACGCCCGGATACACGGTAAAGGAAGGAACGAAATACGATTTTCCGCTTACCGTAACCGAGAGTTACCCCGCCGGCGAATACGTCGTGACCGCTGACTCTTTGAACGTGAGAAAGGGTCCGGGCACGTCCCATCCCGTCGTATCGGCGCTTTCCGCGGGAGACCGCGTCACCGTCACCGAGACAGACGGCGGCTGGGGCAATATCGGCTCCGGCTGGATATCTCTTTCTTATGCGGTCTCCGTCGACAAAATATCTTATCTGATCTCTTTCGACGCCGGCGACGGCAAAAATCCTCCGCGCGCGGTTCGGAAATTCGCTGGAAAACCCGCCGTTATTCCGACCGGCGTACCCGAGCAGCAGGGCTTTACCTTTTCCGGCTGGGCAGAAAAAAAAGGCGGAGAGATAAAATACCTGCCGGGAGATACCTTTTCCGACGACGCGTCGGTCACTCTTTACGCCGTCTGGAAACCGGAAAAGGTGACCATGCGCTTCCTTGACGACGACGGGACCCTGCTTTTCGAAGCCGAGTACGATTTCGGAAGCGATCTGCGTTCGGATCCTCCCGCCGCGCCCGAAAAACCGGACGCCGACGGATTTTCCTACGAATTTGCCGGCTGGTCACCCGAACTGACGAGATACGTCAAATTCCCGACGGATTACGTCGCCGTATGGACGAAAACCGCCCTGACGGCGCCCGAAACGTCGAACGAAGAGACGTCCGCCGCGGCATCTTCCTCCGGCTGCGCGTCGGTGATTTCGGTGCAGGCGATCCCGGCAATTCTTTGTATCGCGGCAGTCGTCCTTTTCCGGCGCCGCGGCAAAGACAGGCGCAAAGCCGGCTCGTAACTCATAAGGATCCACCGGAACGCCGTCCGCGCGGCGCCGCGTGTTACCTTCCCGTCCCTTCCTGTCCCACCGCCCGCCTTTCGCGCCGAAATCTCTTGACAAACCCGGGCTTTTGTGGTATCATATTTGTCGCGTCCGACCGACGCGCCGCAACGTATACGGAGAGGTATCGAAGCGGTCATAACGAGGCGGTCTTGAAAACCGTTTGACAGCAATGTCACAAGGGTTCGAATCCCTTCCTCTCC
>CACZSP010000159.1 GCA_902783905.1 uncultured Ruminococcus sp. | reverse complement strand
GCGAGAAGCAGGCCGTACCCGACGTCGGCGAACATCAGCGAGAAGAGTATCACGTAGCAGATACCCATGATGAAGGACGGGTCGTACGTGCCGTACGCCGGAAGCGAGTACATCGATATTACCCACTCGAAGTTTTTCGCGAAGAAATTGTGTTCGAGCGTTACCGGCACGTCCTCACCCTCCTCCGGGTCGCGCAGTTCGTAGGCGCACGGGAAGGAAGCGAGAACTCTTTCGACCTTTTCCAGGTTCTTCTGCGGGACCCATCCCTCGACAAGCACGCAGTCGTCGGTAGCTGCCATCCGGCGGCGCAGCTCGGCCTCGATTCCGGCGGTGCGCGTGATATCCCACAGGACCTTCACGTCGTCAAGATCGGCGGCAAGCTCGATGAGCCGGTCGGTTACGTTCAGCCCCTCCTTTTCGAGGGACGTTTCCTCTTTTACGCAGGCGTCGTAAGCTTCGGCGGCCGTCCCGGGGACTCCCGAAAGATCTATTCTTGTAAATCCGAGTCTGGTAAACTTACGCAGCAGTCCCTCCGTCCCGGCTGAAGGCGAAACGATCATCCAGTATCCGGAGTCGGAGGATTTCGACACGTTAACCGAGGCGAAGTCGGCTCCCTCTGCCGCCTTCTCCATTTCGGCATAACCGACCGAAACTGGAAACGTGCCTGTAATAACGTCGGTTCTGGCGGTCGATTTCAGGTTGAGCGGAACGTCGAGATCGATCCACGGGGAAAGAGCGGTCTTCGAGTCGGCCATCTGTAACAGTTCGTCGTCGATTCTCTCGCGCTCGGACAGCAGACGCAGAACTTCGCCGACCGTCTCCTCGGCCTTTTTCATCCTTCCGCTCTTCACGAATTCCGCGGTATCGGCTTTGACGGGCGGGCCGTTTTTCTTTTTCTTTTTCTTCGACCCGTCGTAGCGGGACAGCGTTTCGATGACTCTGTCGTAAACCGCGCACCGTTTCTCCGATTCGCGGATATCGGCGGTGCTGTCGTAACGGGAGGTTACCCCCTCGGTCAGCGGGGCTGTGTCGACGTCCAGGCATTTCAGTCTGACGAGGCGGCGTGAAAGCCGCACGGCGTCCGACGAATAGGCCCAGATCTCGACCCTGGACATCTTGCTTACCGACATTTTTCAGTGATCTCCCTGACAATGTACCGCACTGCCGTCTGCATGTGGCGGTTCGCCCTGTTCGTCAGACGCTCGGCTTCGAAATCGGCGTCCTTGCACTCCTCGGATATCCTGCGTTCGGCTTCGGCGGTCAGGGCGGCGATCGCCGCCTTTTTCTCCTCTGCCGCCTTTGCCGACTCGTCCGCGAACCTTTTTTCGGCGGAAGAGGACGCGTCGACAACGAGGGCTTTCGCCGCCGAAACGGCTCCCTCGCGCACCGACGCAGCCTTTTCCTCGGCTGCTTTTATTTTCTGGATCGAATCGTTTGTCGTCATAGCGTGAAACCTTGCAAAAAGAATATAATAATTATATCATAAATGTGCGCGCGTGTAAAGAAAAATCGAATCAGAAATCGACGAAGGTTTCCGAAAGCAGAGCACCGCGACTGTCGGTGAACCGCACGTCCGCTCCGCTGTCGGACAGGGTGATCGCTCCTCCGGCAAAATACTCCCTGTCCTCTTTTCCTCCTGTCGCCGAAGCTACGACTACAGGGCAGGGGGCTCCCTTTGCGTCCCTCTCGCCTCCCGGCAGCGTCACGTAGCACCGGTGAATGTGTCCGCAGAGCATAAGCTGCGGGCGCACCCGCTCGCCGAGGATGCGGCACCATTCGCCGTAAAGCTCCTGCTCTATATCGAAAGGCGGCTTAAGCGTCTCGTTGAACGGATTGTGTGCAATGCAGAGTCTGAAACGGACTCCCGGCGCGGCGTATTCGTTTTCCGGATCGGACGCGACCTTTTTGAGAAACTCGGTCTCGCGAAGCCGGAAATCGTGACAGCAGATCGTATGTCCGTATTCGGCGTTTCCGTCGGGCTTGTCTTCGGCGCAGTCGAGAACGACGGCCCAGAGCGGTCCCAGGCGCAGAGTGAAATAGGATCTGCCGCCGTCGGTCGGGGTATGCTCGGCAAGCTTTTCGGCGTAGATGCCGCGGGTGTCGTGGTTTCCGCGTGAGAAGATCACCGGACGCGCTCCGCGCGTGATCTCGCCTGCTATCCTATGAATCGCTGCGAAATTCGCGATATCCCCGCTGTGATTCGGAATATCGCCGTTCAGCACCAGCAGATCGAGACCGTCGCCGAACCAGCTTCCGGCCGATACGGGCCCCGTCACCCGGTTGTGAGCGTCGGCAACGTGGTAAACGTTGATCGTTTTCGCGTCGGGCGATATCGGACGGAATGAAAAAGAGCATTCGTAAACGTCGGAAAGATCGGAAAAATACGGCTTTCTTTCGTTCACCTCGCGCCAGCAGACGGTATACGAGCCGGCGGCGTCGAGCTCCTTCATAGGAAGCTCCATTATATGAGTCGGAGATGCAGAGCGGAGTATGCCGTTCGAATCGTCGTAAAAGCAGCGGCCTCCGACTCGCACCCACATCACCGATTCTTTCGTGACGGGTATAATGATCTGGTATCTGTCCCCCACCGCGTATACCGCGGGGTATGAAGCAAACAGTCCGGGGAGTTTGTCGTCAGTCATTTTTTCTTCTCCTTTACTGCGCGTCGGGATAAATCTTTCCCGTCGCGAACTGAACGAGTCCGAACATATTGTTCGTCATTATCGAGCGGAGTCCGATCGAGTACATCTTCTGCCAGACTTCCGGGCAGTCGTATCCCTCGGAATCTATCGTCCAGCCGCCGAAAAGCGTTGACGGATATTTTTTCACAAGACTTTTGATCGCGCTGGAGACCGAGCTGTTCGAGGGATTGAAGGCGCCGTTCACGAGGATCGCGGAATTGGTCAGCGAACCCGAAGCGAGAACTGCGGCGTAAGGGTCTGCCGTGCTCCGCGTCGTCCATCCGCGCAGAGAAAAATACATTTTCGCTCCGTCGCTGTCATACACGTATTTCTGGATCTTCAGCGCGTCGGCGGCGGTCAGCGTCCCGGCAACGGAGGTGTCGAGCGTGCCGTAGGAAATGAGCACCGATTCGAAATTCCCGGTCTCCTTCATATACGGGTAGATGTAATGCTCCTGGCTGTTCGGCTGCAGCCCGGGGATATCGACGTATCTCCAGCTTGCCGGCTTGTCGAGAATCAGGAAAAACCTGCCCTTCGACACGGTGAGAGCTTCTTCGAGAGTCGGGATCCTGTAGGACGACAGGGCGGCGGATGATCCTCCCTGCCCTTCCTTGAGGAAGAGGACCTTAAGCTGATCGAGAGTCCAGTCCGAAATATTCGCCGTGTCCGGATATCCGGCCTTCCCGATATAATCGGCGCAGTTCGTCATCCTCGTGAGAGTGGCGTCGTGCATTACGATCGCTTTTCCGTCTCTGGTGAACTGCAGATCGATCTCGACGCAGTCGCCTCCCATCTTCCAGACGGAGATCATCGACTCGATCGAGTTTTCTGGATAGTGAAGAAAATCTCCGCGGTGGGACACCGTGAATATCCTGTTTTTGTCCTTCTGCATCAGCGTATCGATCTTCAGCTGATAATCGAGCATTTCAAGCGGCGGATCCCATTCTCCCTCCCAGCGCATCGGAAAGAGAGACGGATCCTTTATATACTCGTCGCGCGAAGGAGTGCGCTGTTCGAAAAGCTTTCCCTCCTCCAGGTTTATCGGGACGTTTTCGTGAGTGTAAAGTCTCAGAAATCTTTTGAAAGCCGCCAGCTGAGCTTCCGGGCTGCCGCCGAGAAAGAACAGCCTTCCTCCCGAAGAAAAACAGGCGTAGTCGTCGGCTCCGGGATCCGGGAAATCCGGCTCGCCTCTGCCGCAGTTTCCGAAGACCAGCTCAAGCTCCGCAGGTTCCGATTTCGACGTGACCGTCTCGAGTTCGGCTCCGTGGATATCGGCGATGTATTCGACGATTTTTTTGACCGTCGCCGACTGCCGTGAATTCTGGTAAACGATCCTGTAACGGGATATGTCGCTGTCGTTCAGAGTCAGCAGAGCGGACGTCATGTCCCTTTCCACGAGGTTCGTTTCCCGGGTAACGCCTCCGTCGCGCAGAAGCGCGAGAAATCTCTCTGCGGCAAGGAGCGTCGTTTTGTCGCTGTGACCGCATATAACGATCTTGTCTCCGGCAACGCGGACACAGTAATCGACCGACCGCATCTCCGAGAGCGCCTGCGCGCTCTCCTCCCTGTTGGTCTTTCCGAAAAGGATCTCCTTTTTGGCCGGTTCGTCTCCCGGCTTAAGCCAGTCGTCGCGGGTCTCGAGATTGAGAGAGGTTATT
>CACZSP010000158.1 GCA_902783905.1 uncultured Ruminococcus sp. | reverse complement strand
GGGCTGTCCGGGTCCCAGGACGCCGTGTTTATCGGAGACTGTCTCACGTACGTCGGAGACGGGCCGCAGGACAGATTCTGTTTTGCCGGTATCGGTTCCGACGGAAGAATGAACGCCGGCCTGATGACGGCAGCCGAAGCGGCAAACGCCGGATTCCTATGGGGAATTTCGGCCGACAGGCTGCTCGTGTCCGGGGGAAAGCCGTGTGCCGATCTCGGAGGCGGCTATGCGTCGCGTGCCGCGCTCGGAATGCGCGCGGACGGGAGCTTTATCGTTTTCGCCGCGGTTTCGTCTTCGGTTTATCCCTGCGGCATCACCTACGGAGAGCTTGCCGCCGTTATGTACGGGTACGGTGCCGTTACGGCGGTCGCGCTGCGTCCCGCGGGTGAATTCCTCGCGGACGGAGAAAAGGTCGCAGAATTCGGCGGATCGACGGGATACCGCCTGATACCCGTCCGCGGGACGGAGGACGCCGGATGAGCAGGAAGAAAAACAACGCCGCTCCGGAGGAGATTCTTCCGGTAACCGCTCCCGAAGAAACCGTTCAGGCCAACGATCCGGAGGAAACCGTCGACGCGGTCCCCGAAAAGGAAATGGACGAAAAGATGCGCGGGTACTCCGAATCGGGAGGACCGCCCGACGACGTTTCGGGGAACATTTACGCGCGTATGTCCGCGGCCGAGTCGGCCGACGCCGATTCGGGACTGCGTCGCTATTACGGATACGAAAAGGCGAAAAGGAGAGCGCCGGCGAAGGGCGGATATTTCCGGATTCTCGCGATAATAACCGGAGTTCTGCTTGTTCTTGTACTTGCCGCGTCCGCGGTGTTCTGGATATTATCCGGAATATATGCCGAAGGCACGCCGGAGGCCTTTATGGACGGGCTTGTCTCCTCCACCGACGCCGACGGCTGGCGGACGCTGCTGCGGTCGAGACTGCCGGAGACCTATCCGCCTTACGAGGACGCGGCGAAACTTGCCGCCGAGATCCTCTCACCCGCTTTCACCCCGGGAAGGGTGACTTACCTGCCCGACGTCGGCGGAGAGGATAACACCTTTCTCCTCTTTTCCGACGGGGTCCGCTTCGCGCGGATGACTCTCAACCGCACCCGCACGGTTGTCGGGGATTCGGGGGAATGGGAGATCGGACGCCTCGAATTCGACAGATCGTATTTTTCCGGCGTGGCGTTTCTCCGCCTTCGGGTGACCGTTCCCGACGGCGCGGAGCTCCGGATCAACTCCGTCGTGTATTCGGGCGGCGCGGCGTCAGAAAAAAAGGTATGCTACCCGGGTCTGTCGGTCGCCGAGGAGAACGCTCCGGAAAACTGCACCGAACTGATCTTTGACGATATTTACTTCCAGCCCGCTTTTTCCGCCTCTCTTTCGGGAACGGAACTCGAAAGGGTGGACACCGCCGACGGATGCTGGTTCAGATTCCCGGACTCGCTGCTGCACGACGTGAAAGTCACGGTTCCGGCGGGAGCGAAGGGTTACGTCGGGGGCGTCGAGCTCGACGAGAGCTGGGCGTCGCGGGAAACCGTATACGGTGAACTCGGTTCACTTGACGACGGAGGTACCGGGACCCTACCCGAGCTGTCGGTATGGACGGTAAAGGGACTGACGGGAAAGCCGTCGGTCCGCGCGGAGGCGGGAGGGAAGGAGATAGCGCTCCTTTCGGAAAACGGAAACGAGTATGTTTTCGAAACCCCGCCCGAATGCAGATACACCGTCACCGTCACCGTTCCGTCGGGAGCGTCGGTAACGGTAAACGGCAGACCCGCCGGCGAATCGGCGCTTCTGCCCGCCGGGGGAGGAGAACTTCTTGCCGACGGAGGCACCTTCTGGGGAAAATATGGAAGCGGAGGGCTTCCCGGTTCGGGATTCACTCCCGGGTTCGACTGCTACCGCTGCTCCGGATATCTTGCCGTCCCGGTGGTCAGAGCAACGCTCGACGGAAAGGAGCTGACTCCCGCAACCGAGCGCACCGAAGGCTTCGACGTACGGGTGGAATACGATCTTCCGGCATCCGACGGAGAGTCGCCCGACGCGGGCGCGCTTGCCGCCGCTGAGGAGTACCTCGCCGATTACGTAAGATACGTCAGCGGGGGAGGGGGAATGACGGACCGCTCCAACGCCGACGCTTTCAACAATAACTACGACGCCCTTCTGGCCAAGATGATAGAAGGAACCGCCGGATACATCGGGGTCATGGAGTCCTACCGGGAGGTTAATCTCCTTCCGGGATACGACGTGTCGGGCGTCGGTCCCGCCGTGATCGAGCGGTTCGTAAGATACGGAGAGGAGTGCACGGGGCTTCTGCTGACCGCGGTCGCCTACCGCGGGAACTATCCCGAAGACGTGCCCGGCGCTCAGGATCCCGCTCCGGGTCAGGAGGAGGATCAGCCGCCGGAAGGCGCCGATCCCGACAATCCCGGCCCCGCTCCGGAGGGATCGCCGGAGGCGGTCACCGAATCGTTCGGAGTCCGGATGTCCCTTCTGATTTTCAGAGGAGCGGACGGCTGGAGAGTGCTGGGATTCGATTATACCGAGACGGAGATCCCTCAGGAGAATCCCGCCCCTGCCGACAGCGTTATCACGGAATAAAAATAAAAAATCAAATAAAACACCAAAGAAAGGAAACAAAAATGGGACTTATCAAAGCAATCACCGGCGCCGTCGGAGGCGTACTTGCCGATCAGTGGAAGGAATATTTTTACTGTGACGCGATCCCGATGGACACACTCGTCGTGAAGGGCCAGAAGAGAACCTCTTCCCGCTCCTCCAACACCAAAGGCGAGGACAACATCATTTCGAACGGCTCGGTGGTAGCCGTTAACGAAGGTCAGTGCATGATCATCGTCGAGCAGGGCAAGGTCGTCGAGCTCTGCGCCGAGGCCGGCGCCTTTACCTGGGACGCGTCGACCGAACCCAGCATCTTTGCCGGATCGCTCGGAAAATCCATCCTTGAGACCTTCAAGGCGATCGGCAGAAGGTTCACTTTCGGCGGAGACACCGGAAAAGACCAGAGAGTCTACTACTTCAACACGAAGGAGATCATGGACAACAAATTCGGAACCGCAAACCCCGTTCCCTTCCGCGTAGTAGATTCCAAGATCGGACTCGACGTCGACGTCTCTCTCCGCTGCTCGGGAATCTATTCCTACAAAATCGTCAACCCGATTCTCTTCTACACCAACGTCTGCGCCAACGTCAAAGACTCGTTCAAAAGAAGCGAGATTGACGGTCAGCTGAAGATCGAGTTCATCGACGCCCTTCAGCCCGCGGTCGGCACTCTTTCGGATCTTGAGCTCCGCCCGAACCAGATCATCAAGCACAACGACGATCTGAAGAACGCCATGCAGGAGGTCCTCAATCCTCTGTGGGCCGACATGCGCGGACTCGAGATCGCCCGTATCGCCCTGAACTCGGTGACCATCCCCGAGGAAGATCAGAAGATGATCAAGGAAGCCCAGAGAACCGCGATGTTCCGCGATCCCGGAATGGCGGGCGCGCATCTCGTCGGCGCTCAGGGCGACGCAATGAAGACCGCCGCCGGCAACGCCGGAGGAGCCATGACCGGCTTTATGGGCATGGGAATGGCGATGAACACCGGAGCCGCCGGAGCCGCCCAGAACTATTACGCGATGGCCGCCGAGAAGAAGGCTGAGGAAGCGAAAGCCGCTCCCGCGGCTCCCGCGGCAGCCGGATGGACCTGCCCCAAGTGCGGAGCCGCCGCGACCGGCAATTTCTGCACCGAGTGCGGTGAAAAGAAGCCGGTCCCGCAGGCCGGATGGACCTGCCCCAAGTGCGGCAAGGTAAATCTCGGCAAATTCTGCCAGGAATGCGGCGAGAAGAAGCCCGCCGACGCTCCGCTCTACCGCTGCGACAAGTGCGGATGGGTTCCCGAGGATCCGAAGAATCCGCCCAAGTTCTGCCCCGAGTGCGGCGATAAATTCGACGATAACGACATCCAGAAGTAAAGGATTTGCCGAATAAACCGGCGCAAGCGGTTTAATCGACCCGTCCCAAACGCCTTCCGGCCCGCAAAGCGGGAAGGCGTCTTCCTTACGCGAACCGTCAGATGCGGAATTCGGAATCACGGAATTCGGAATTATTGAACGTACAGAAGCGTTTTCTTTCAGTAACTTCAATTCCGTATTCCGCGTTCCGCATTAATTAATTGTTCCGGCGATACCGCGCGGGCTGCGTGCGGGGAAAGCGCTCCATCAACGTCAGAGGTTTCTGCATGAGCAAAAAATACACGATAGGAGTCGATTTCGGCACTCTTTCGGGGAGAGCCGTACTGGTCGACGTTTCGGACGGCGGGGAAATCGCGTCGTCGGTACACGAATACGCTCACGGGGTGATAGACTCGGTCCTTCCGGGAACGGGCGAATCTCTCCCGGAACTGTGGGCTTTGCAGGATCCCGCCGATTATATCGAAACGCTCGCGTCGATAATCCCGGACGTCATAAAAAAATCCGGCGTCGATAAAAAGGATATTATCGGTATCGGCGTCGACTTTACCGCCTGTACCGTTATTCCCGCGAAAGCGGACGGCACTCCGCTTTCCTTCCTTCCCGAATGGGCGGGGAACAGGCACGCCTGGTGCAAGCTCTGGAAGCATCACGCCGCGCAAGGGTTCGCCGACAGGATAAACGAAACTTTTTCGGGAAAAAGCGACCCGTGGATGGACACCGTCTGCGGGAAGATGTCGAGCGAGGCATTCCTTCCGAAGGCCTGGCAGATATTTGCCGAGGCGCCGGAGGTTTACGAAGCCGCCGACATGCTTATCGAGGCGTGCGACTGGATCAATCTGCTGCTGACGGGGGAGCTGACGGTCGGTTACGTGATAGCCGCGTACAAATCGTGTTATCTTCCCGGCCGAGGATATCCTTCCCGCGAGTTCCTTTCGGCGCTCGATCCGCGCCTTTGCGATCTGTTTGAAAAGAAATGTCCCGGAAGGATCGTTTATCCGGGAGAAGCGGCGGGACGTGTCACACGCGAAGCCGCGATGAAATTCGGGCTGCCCGAAGGGATACCGGTGGCGGCCGCCGTTCCCGACGCGCATATCGGAGCTTTTTCGGCGGGACTGTCGGAGAGCGGAGACATGTTCGGCATTTTCGGAACGTCGAACTGCTATTTTCTCACGGGGGAGAACCGCCGCGTCATTCCGGG
>CACZSP010000157.1 GCA_902783905.1 uncultured Ruminococcus sp. | reverse complement strand
TCCAGAAAACCGAAAAAAAATATCTGTTTCTGACGAACGGTTCCGGAAAATCTCCTCGCGAACTGTCGGAAAAACTCGCAAGAATGGGACTGTCTATTACCGAAGATCATTTCTTTACAAGCGCCCTTGCGACCGCGTCATTCCTTTCTGGTCAGTGCCCCGGAGGAACCGCTTACGTCATCGGAGAACCCGGGCTTCTTAACGCCATGTACGACGCCGGGTTCAGTATGAACAGTCATAATCCAGATTACGTGGTATTCGGAAAGACTTCAAATCTGAATTATGCCGAGATCGAGCGTGCCGTTATCCTCGTACAGCGAGGCGCCAAGCTCATCGGAACCAATCCGGACGTAACCGACCCGGCGGAAAACGGTCTCGTACCGGCGTGCCGGGCTCTAATCTCGCCGATTGAAATGACGACCGGGAAGAAAGCGTATTATATCGGGAAGCCAAACCCGCTTATGATGCGTCACGCACTCAAGCATCTCGGGATGCCGCGCCGTGAGACGGCCATTATCGGCGACAGGATGGATACCGATATAATAGCAGGAATAGAAAGCGAGATGGACACCGTTCTCGTCCTTTCGGGGGTCAGCACCAAAGAGTCCACAAAGGATTTCGCCTACCTTCCGAATTATATACTGAACGACGTCGGAGATATCGCCGAGCTTTGATACTTTTTCCTAAATAAATATTCCGGCTGCCGTGGCCCGCAGAGCCTCCGGCAGCCGGAATTATTCACGATACGATTTACGGCATTGCCGAAGGATAAAACACGTCCACGTCGACGTCTCCGTCGATACCGTCTATACCCCAGATCCCCTGCTGCCACAGAAAATACTCTCCTCCGTAGTCGGTCAGGGAGGTGTAGTGAGCAAGCCATACACCGTCTTTCTTAACTTCGTCGGACCAGAGAAGTCCAAGATAAAATGGACTGTTGTACAAAGCTGCTTTGTAACCGCGCGATTCCGCCTCTGCTTTGAAAGCCAGGAACATTTCATTCATATCGCGGATGCTCATTTTGTAATCTTCGAGATCGTAATAGTCTTCCCAGTCGAAAAAGATCGGAAAATCAAGCTTTTCACCGTTAAGAAGGGAATACAGATAATCCGCGTTTTCACGCACCATAGCCGCGCTGTTTTCTTCGGAATACCAGTAAATACCTATCTTCAGTCCGGCTGCCCTGGCGTTTTTGATGTTTTCCGCGTAGCAGCCGTCTTCAAATACACCGTCTGAAAATCCGCCTATCCGGATGATCACGAATTCGCATCCGGCGGCTGCGACTTTGTTGAAATCGATCTTGCCCTGCCACCTTGAAACGTCTATTCCGACTTCAGTTCCTTCTTTCTTGTATTTCGCGGAAAAATCAGAAAACTTCTTTTCGGGAGGCGGATCTGTCGGCTGAGCAGTTCCCGTTCCGCCGGGAGTGACTGGTACCGGTTCCGCTACCGTTACGTTCATATTCATTGACGAAGAGTTCCCGGAATCGTCGGTAATCGTCAGCTGAAGAGGATAGACCCCTGCGACCGTCGTATCGACGCTGCCGGTAACCGACAGTTCGACGTCGGGATCGTAATCGTCAATATACGAGACGTATTTGTGCAGGTTGAATTCCTTATCCCGGTAAATCGTAACGTATGACTGTGCATACACGAAAAACGGCGCCCGGGTATCTTCTATCGTTTCGGTAGTTCCCGGCTCGGGCTCGATTCCCGACGTGTTTTCTTCGTCCGAAAGAGCGTCTGAAAAAGAAGGATCGCTATCCTTCGGGACAAGAGTAAAGACGTCTCCCTCTTTCAGCCAGGCAGTAAGTTTTGTATTGCCTGAAATCGATCTGATAATGATCCTGTCTTCTCCAGAGAATTCCAGTTCGATCGTCAGATCTCTGGTCGAATGAGTGCAGGTCAAGATATCTCCGTTAACAGTGAACTGACCGTCAAGGAAGTAGGCGAAAGCCTCCCCCTGTCCGGAACGCCATATCCCTTTTGCGTTGTCAAAACTGAAATACGGAAAATCGCTCCCGATACCGGTCGCATACAGTTCTCCCGGTTGTTTTTGCGCGGGCTCCTGACGACCGTTTGAACAAGAAACCGCGGTGATCGACAAAAATAATACCAACGCAATTATCGACAGGATCCGAATTGCATTTTTTCTCATAAAATAATACTCCGTGTACAGTATTGAACCGATATATCGGGATTATTATATCATAACGAATCGGATTATGCAATAAAAAACGTTTTTTTGCGCACAATTAAGAATACCGACAGACGGAGCCTGAACCTGCGCAGCGCTTTTCTGCTTACCGGAATTTGGGCGTTGCGCTGCGCATTGTGTTTTTCCCGCTTTGCCGGAAAAACTCAGGGGGGTTCTCGATCTTGTTCACAGTTGCAATCTGAAAAGAGGGTGTGCATTCGCACACCCTCTTTTCAGATTGGAGCTGGTGGGGGGACTCAGAACCCAGCGCAGCGCTTTTCTGCTTACCGGAATTTGGGCGTTGCGCTGCGCATTGTGTTTTTCCCGCTTTGC
>CACZSP010000156.1 GCA_902783905.1 uncultured Ruminococcus sp. | reverse complement strand
TGACGAAGACAGCAAATACGGAATGATCTACTGGCAGGCGTGGGACAACTACGAAAAGGCGGTCGTTCCCAATCCGGGAAGACCGTCGGGCAAAAATATTGAAAAAAGCCTTGCGCTGAAGACAAACTGACATACGTATAAGTCATGCGGCGCCGTTCCATTTTTCATGGAACGGCGCCGCGCGCGTTTTATTTTCCAACCGGATTATCTTCCGTCGCCTTCTTTTTCCCGATCTTCAGAAGAGTTCCGACCGCCCCTTCCGGGCAGGCGTCGATACATTTTCCGCATCTGACGCAGTCGACCGAATTGGGTCTTTTCCAGACCGGTATATCCATCCCGCACGCGGCGCGGCAGGCGCCGCACCCGGTGCATTTTGTTTCGTCGACGACGAACCGGTAGAGAGCAAAGCGGTTGAACAGTCCGTAAAGCGCCCCGAGCGGGCAGAGATACCTGCAGAAGGGACGCCAGATCAGGACCGAGGCAAAAATTACCGCAATCAGGAGGGCGAGCTTCCAGGCGAACAGAATGCCGGTCGATTCGCGGAGCGAACCGTTCAACAGTACGAGCGGTATCCCGGCTTCAAGCGTCCCGACCGGACAGAGCAACTTGCAGAACCAGGGAACGGCGGCGCCGGAAGGATCGGCGACGAATGCCGGCAGTATCAGAACCAGTACCAGCAGAACGGCGTATCTGACAGATCTTACCGCCCGCTCTCCCGGTATTTTCTTTATCTTTTTCGGGAAAGGGATCATGTGGAGCAGATCCTGCAAAAGGCCGAAGGGGCACAAGAAACCGCAAACGCCCCTGCCGAAAAGGCTTCCGGCGACCGTGAGGAAGCCGAAAACGTAAAGGGAAAACCGGAAGCTCCGGTCACCCGTCAGCGACTGAAGCGCACCCACGGGGCAGGAGAAGAGCGCGCCCGGGCAGGAATAACAGTTCATTCCGGGGACGCACAGACGCTTGAGGGCGCCCTGATAGATCTTTCCGCGAGCAAAACCGATCAAATATCCGTTTGAAAAAGCGGACGCGGCTATCTGAACGAAAAGCCTCGTCCTCTGCCCTCTGCGCCGTTTCATTTCATCCGATCCCTATGCACTCGAGGCAGACTCTTATCGCCTTTTCAAGAACCGAATCCGGCTCGCCCCGAAGTATTCCGACCGTCATAAGCGCCGCCCCGGCAAGTATCAGCGCAAGAGGCACAGCGAGTCTGCGCTTCATTCCGCCCCGCCCTTCAGCAGTTCGTCGACCGTCGCTTTCCAGTCTTCGTACGAACGCCCGCCTATGTATTCCTCGCCTACCGTTTTACCGTTTTCGTCGACGAACACGGTGTACGGAATGAACTGGACGTCGTTAAGGAAAAGCGCGAAAAGAGAGGCGGAAGGAAGGATCTGCGGATAGGTAACGCCGGTATCCGAGAGAATGGAGCGGACCTCGCCCAACACTTCGGCGTCGGTCCTTCCGGCGCGGTCGGCTGCGTCGACCGGAATTCCGATTATCCTGAAATCATCGCCGTATTCGTGCGACAGCCGCTCGAGATCGGGCATCTCACGCAGACAGGGCGCGCAATAGGTCGCCCAGACGTTGACCATCGTCAGGCGCGTTCCCTTGAGAACGTCGCCCGAAACGGCGGTGCCGTCAATATAAGTCGACGAAAAACCGGTCATATCCTTCGCGTCACCCGTGTCCGGTGAACCGGTCGAAGAGGTACAGCCGGCTGTCAGCAAAAGCGCGGCCAACAGCGCGAAAACGACAATTCTTTTCATTGTTAAACCACCTTCAGATCTTCATAAGCAAAGCCACGACCGGCATGGTAAGGATCGACAGAAGCGTGCTGACGGCGACAAGCTTTCCGGCATAAGCGCAGTCTGTCCTGCCCTTCCCGTAGAGCTCGGAAAAAATAGCCGTAGCCGACGCCGCGGGTGTGGCGGTAAGTATGAGAATGACCGACATCACGTTGGTGTCGATGATACCTGCAAGCTGCAGCGGTTTCATGACCGCAAAGGCGATGAGCGGATAAAGGAAATGACGCACGGCAAGGAAGGGATAGAGACGCCTGTCGCCGAATATACCCCGAGGATCCACGTCCGCAAGGCGAACTCCGATAATGATCATCGAAGCGGGCGCGACCGAGCGGCGGAGGGTGTCGATCATTCCTACAGCCATCGAACAGACGTTCCCGGCAAGGTCGTCGCGGATAAGCGCTCCCGACGCGTCCCGGGCTGCCGCCGAGGCGATCCATCCGCCAGCCCCCGTCACGTAAAGGATTATTCCGATGCATATCGGAATGACGGCGGGATTTACGACGGTTTTAACGGGAGATATGAAGCTTTTGTCGCGGGAAAAGACGTATCTGCCGAGAGAATACGAAAAAACGTTGAACCAGATCAGATATACCGTCGCGTAGATCAGATATCTGTCCCCGAGGACGTCGCTGATCAGCGGAAGTCCCATATATCCGGCGTTCGAAAAAACGGTGCCGAAAATCAGGGCGCTTTTTACCGCTTCGGGCGCCTTTGCAAAGAGACGGACCGACAAAAGATAGGAGCCCGCGTGGATCAGGAGGGACAGGACGAACACGGCCGCCATCCCGCGCAGCACCTCCGAGTCAAAGGGAGCGATATATCCGTGAAGGAACATTGCGATCTGAGCCGCGTAAACGATATATACCGAAAGCGCTCCGGCAAACCCTTCTTTTGCAAGTCCGGTTTTTTTCAGAATAAAACCGATCAGCAGATAGGCAAAGAGCGTTGCGACCGATATAATAAGCAAAGGAAGTGAAACAGTCACCGTCCGCCTCCGTCAGTCTGCAGGATAAACGTCGAGACGGTAGAGATGGGCTCCGCCGCCGCTCTGATAAAAGTTGACGTAATAGGTGCCGTTAACCCAGAACATCGATTCCGACTCGTTCGTCGTCGGAAGATGCACGTCGGTGACGTACTCTCCCTTCCAGGTGTATGTCATCAGTATGTTGTCGCTGCTTCCGCTCATCGGGAAGTAGACGAATCTGTCGTCCGACCCCATTCCCTGCGCCGTGTAGCCCGACGTCGGAGTCCTCGAGTAAGATCTTATCAGTTTATAATCCGACGAAACGATGTGAAGCGTTTTTCCGCCCTGGCTTATGGCGTACAGATCCTCGGCTGAATTGTAGGTTATGGCTCCGGAGCCAACGGGGATGTCGAGGGTCTGGGTCACCACCTTGAGGGTGTCCGGATCGACCGTAGTCAGTATTTTCCCTTCCGACGATCCGTGAGCGACGATTATCAGGTTCTTCCCGGTATCGAAGGTCATATCGTTTCCGTGGAATACGTGGAAGGGCTCGCTTTTCGCCACGAATTTTCCCGTATCAAGGGTATATTTCGCAACTACCGCGTCTCCGTCCTGTGACGTGCGCAGAATGAAATAGGCGTATGTACCGTCGGACGCCGCTCCCTGGGCGACTTTGTAGTCGCCTTCCGGACGGGCGTAGATCACCTCGGTCAAAGCCACCTTGAAAGCCGTGCCGGAGGAAATGTAGTCGGCAAGTCCCCAGCGCTCCGCCTCCTCCCGGATCGAATCCTCCGCGCGGAATACGATCCTTCCTTCGGACGTTCCGCCGGAAAGGAACTTCTCGATAAACGTCGAGCACGCCTTTGCAGTCATTTCGTCTCCGGTGCCGAGAATGACGACCTTATTTCCGACGGCTTTTATAACGTATCCGTATTCGGGAAGATCGTTTTTCGCCTGCTCCGTCTCGGTTCGGTTGGTCTTCCCTATAAGTATTTCGTACGTGTCGGTCGATACCGGCGCTTTTTCTCCTTTGATCCAGTCGCTGTCGATCGCGCACGGGGTCCCGGTTATCCCGGCAATCGCCGCCTTGACCGCCACCGCCCCCTCGACGACCGCGTCGGACGCGACGTCGGGACGTATGACGGTGAATCTCGTTTCTTTCCCTTCGATGAGCAAAAGACCGTCCGCGTCGGGATTTTCCGTCGTTAACGGCTCTGTGGAAGCCGGTTCACCGGAGGACGAACCGGCGGGTACCGTCGTTTCCGGAGTGCCGGCGCAGCCGTGGATCAGCAGCAGGGAGACAGCAATTATTGAAAATAAAAATGCGGTTTTTACGTACGTCTTCATCTTTTGACGTCTCCGTTTTTTTCGATATATTCGACGAGATCGGCGATAAGCCCTTCGGTGTTCCGGCAGAAGCGGAGATCGGCGGTCTCTTTTACGCGGTCGATCGCGTTTGCGGGGCAGACGCCTGAGTCGGCGGCAAGCAGCATCGGGATATCGTTTTCGTAATCCCCGGCCGCGAAAAGGAAAACATTTTTGCCGTTCTTCTTCCGTGCGTATTCACGCAGAAACGGAAAATGCACCGCCTTGTCGGTGCCGGGCGCCTGGATCTCGAACATTTTCAGTCCGGATTTGCTGAGCGACACATCGCCCGGGAAAAAGCTTTCAAGATCGTCTCTCAGCTTTTCAAGTTCCTCCGGCTCACCCCTGACGACGAACTTGTACCAGACCGTTTCGTCCCATTCCCCTCTCGGCAGCCGGAGCACCCTGTCCGGATTCGTGACCGATATATCCTTTCTCAGAAGAGCCGACGCGGCGAGATTGTCCGGGGAAACGAGGAATCCTTCGGGGCAGGATACGCGTATGCCGAATTCCGGATATTTTTCGAAAATAAAGTCGAGCACTTTTCCGGTCGAAGGCGGCAGCGGACGCAGGGCAATCGCTTTCCCGGTTTCCGGGTCGTAAAGCTCGGCTCCGTTGCAAGCGATAACCGGAGCGTTGACCAGGGTGCGCATGTAAGGCATAACGTATTCGACGGCGTCCGACAGTCTGCCGGTGGCGATCGTGAAGATCCCTCCCCCGGCTTTGAAGCGTTCTACCGCTTCGATATTTCTTTCTATGACCGCGGCGTGCGGACCGAAAAAGGTCCCGTCGAGGTCGGTCACGATCATATAACCCGAAAAATCAGTCAATTCGTCTCACAACTCCGAGAGTAATCTTTGCGCCTCCGAAAACTCGGGAGGCGGCGGCGCTTCGAGGACGATCCTCTTACCGCTTACCGGATGCGAAAACTCTATCCTGCAGGCGTGAAGCATCTGTCCGCAAAAAAGGCCCGGATGCCGTCGCACGAAGGGATCGCCGTCGCCTCCGTAAAGAGGATCGCCCAGGACCGGATGCCCGGTATAAGACAGATGAACGCGGATCTGATGCGTCCTCCCGGTTTCGAGGCGGCATTCGACCAGCGAATAACCTTTGTATCTTTCAAGTACGCGCCAGTGCGTCAGCGCGTTTCTCGCCGAAGCGGACGGCTGAACGAAAACCGCCATTTTCATCCTGTCGACGGGATGACGTCCTATCGGCAGGTCGATATCTCCCGACTCCTCTCCCTTTCCGGGAGTGCCGATGCAGAGAGCCAGATAAGTCCTGCGCGCGCTGTGCTCTTTTATCTGAGCCGAAAGAGAGGCGTGCGCGATATCGTTTTTGGCGGCTATAATCAGACCTGACGTGTCCTTGTCTATGCGGTGGACGATGCCCGGGCGGGACACGCCGCCGATGCCCGAAAGCGATCCGCCGCAGTGATACAGCAGCGCGGCGCACAAAGTCCCGGAAGTATGCCCCGGCGCCGGATGCACGACCATTCCGGATGGCTTGTTGACGACGATCACGTCGGAATCCTCGTATACGACGTCAAGCGGGATATTCTCGGGTTCGACGTCGTCGTCTTCCGGAGGAGGAAGAAAAACCGAGACAGCGTCGTTTTCCGACAGAAGTCGGTTTTTCTTCACCTTTTTTCCGTTGACAAGGACGAATCCGCCGTCACAAAGAGAAGCCGCTCTCGAGCGTGAAACCGGAAGCGGCTCCTTTTCCGTCCTTTGCGATATAAACCGGTCGATCCTCGTTCCCGCGTCGCCGGCGGATACCGTGAAGGATAATACCTGTTCTTCGTCCGGATCTGAGCAGACGTTTAATTCGGATGGATTAAACAAGGTCATCGTTCTTTTCGCTCTTTTGCCCGGCCGGCTGCGACTTTGCCTTTTTGTTCTCTTTCACCGTGTCCGCTATAAAGTACAGCATGAGAAGAGCGGCGCCGATGCACGCCGCGGCGTCCGCAACGTTGAACACCCACTTCCAGAGATTCGGAAAAAGGCAGAAATCAAGAAAGTCCACCACGTATCCGGTGCCGATCCTGTCGATCATGTTTCCGATGCCCCCGCCGACTATCAGCGAAAGCGCGGTCATAAGCAGTTTGTCTTTCGGCTTTTTTACGATCACGTAAACGATTATCCCGACGATCGCGACGGCCGAAAACAGTATGAACACCCAGCGGTGATTGCTGAGCATCCCGAACGCGGCTCCGCGATTCTGCACGTAGGTAAACCGGAACACGCCGGGAATGACGTCAACCGATTCGCCCAGAGCAAGGCGCGAAACGGTCAGCGCTTTCGTTATGCGGTCGGCGGCGATGACCGCCGCCGCAATTATTATCCAGAGAACCATTATTTGCCGGTTACGAAGGAAACGATCTTTTTGCATCTCGGGCAGATAAACCCGCCGTCGGCCGTGTCGCTCCCTTCGGTGAAATAGCCCCAGCACCTGTCGCAGCGACGCCCGTCGGCCGGTTTTACCAGGACGGCTATCGGCTTGCCGTCCTCGGGCCTGAACGATCCTTCGGGAGCTTCCGACGCAATCACTTCGGCACCCGAAGTGATGAACACCGTTGAGAGCTCCGACTGTCCGAAGCAGCCGAGAAGAGCCGCGGTTCCGGCGTCGGTCGTATAGACCGATACCTTCGCGTCGAGGGATTTTCCGATCATCTTTTCGGCGCGCGCGATCTCCAGCGCCTTCATAACGTCGTCGCGAAGATCGAACAGCTTCTCCCAGCGTTCCTCGCCGTCAAACGAGAACTCCGCGTCGGCGTCGGGAAGCCGGTTGAGATAAACGCTGCGCCGGTCGTCACCCGATCTGTGGGGCATTGCCTGCCAGATCTCCTCGGCTGTAAACGAAAGCAGCGGCGCGAGAAGACGGGTCATGGCGTCGATGACGGTGAACATAACCGTCTGGGCCGAACGGCGCTCGAAGGAATCGGCGCGCTCGACGTACACCCTGTCCTTGGTGATGTCGACGTAAAGTTTCGACATATCGACGGTGCAGAAGTTGTTTATGGCGTGATAAACGGTGTGGAACTGGTATGAATCGTATCCTTCGCGGCAGGCGGCGACAAGCTCGTTCAGCCTGCAAAGCGCCCATCTGTCGATCTCGGGGAGCTTCGCGACGGGTACCGAATCCCTGTCGGGATCGAAATCCCCGAGATTTGCGAGGATGATCCTGGCGGTGTTGCGGATCTTGCGGTAGGCCTCCGACAGCTGCTTGAATATGCTGTCCGAGCAACGGACGTCAACGCTGTAATCGCTTGAGGCGACCCAGAGGCGGACGAGATCGGCTCCGTATTTTTTGATGATATCGTCGGGAGAGATCGAGTTGCCGAGGGATTTGTGCATCGCCTTCCCTTCTCCGTCGACCGTCCAGCCGTGAGTGAGAACGGTGCGGAAGGGCGCCTCGGTCTTACCGGAACCGACGGCGGTGAGAAGCGACGACTGGAACCAGCCGCGGTACTGATCTGCGCCTTCGAGATAAAGGTCGGCCGGCCAGCCGGTCTGCTTGTCCCATTCGGGGAGATACCCGCCGTCCTCGATGACCGCAAAGTGCGTGGACCCCGAGTCGAACCATCCGTCGAGTGTGTTCTGCTCCTTCGTGAAGGAGTGCGATCCGCATTTCGGGCAGGCAAATTCTTTTCCGAGGAATTCCGACGGATCGAGATCGAACCAGGCGTTGGATCCCTTCTCGGCGAATACTTTTGAGACTTTGTCGATGGTCTGCGCGTCGCAGATGACTTCACCGCAGTCGGCGCAGTAGAAGACGGGGATCGGAAGTCCCCAGTGACGCTGGCGGGAGATGCACCAGTCGGATCTTTCCCGAACCATCTGGGCGATCCTCTCGCCTCCCCAGGCGGGCTGCCAGACGACCTTTTCGCAGGCGGCGACGGCGGCGTCCTTGAAGGCGTCGACCGAGCAGAACCACTGCGGGGTCGCGCGGAAAATTATCGGGTTCTTGCATCTCCAGCAGTGCGGATACGAGTGCTCGATCCTTTCGTAAGCGAAAAGATCGCCGCTCTCCTTAAGATCCTCGAAGATCGCCTCGTTGGACTTTTCATAATACATTCCGGCATATTTCCCGGCGGCTTCGGTCTGATAGCCGCGGTCGTCCACCGGAACGGCTATCTCGATGCCGTATCTTTTTCCGGTCAGATAGTCGTCTGCGCCGAAACCGGGAGCGGTGTGAACGCATCCCGAACCGCTGTCCATCGTAACGTAATCGGCTGTAACGACCAGCGAATCGATGTCGAGGAAGGGATGGGCGGCTGTCATATATTCAAATTCGCTGCCCTTCATGACGGCGACCGTTTCCCAGTCGTCGACCCCGCCGGCAGCCATCGTCTTTTCCGCCAGCGGAGCGGCGACTATATAATACTCGCCTCCCGCCTTTATCACGGCGTAGTCGTCCGAAGGACTGAGCGCGATGGCGCGGTTGCCCGGCAGAGTCCAGATCGTCGTCGTCCATATAATGAAAAATGTCTTGGACGGATCGCAAACGCCCGACAGTTTTCCTTTGTCGTCTTTTACGCGGAATTTGACGAAGACCGACGTACACTTGTCGTCGCTGTATTCGATCTCGGCTTCGGCGAGAGCGGTCTCGTCGTGCGGGCACCAGTAAACCGGCTTCAGGCCCTTGTAAATATAGCCCTTTTGGAACATTTCACCGAAAACGCGGACTTCTCTCGCCTCGAAGCGCGGATCCATCGTCACGTAAGGGTGTTTCCAGTCGGCGTTGACGCCGAGACGGCGGAACTCGTCGCGCTGGCGGCTGACGAAATCGGCCGCGAAATCGTGACAGGCGCTGCGGAACTCGGAAACGCTCATCTGCTTGCGGTTGAGCTTGTTCTTCTTGATTATCGCGCTCTCGATCGGCATCCCGTGGTTGTCCCAGCCGGGAACGTAGGGGACGCGGTATCCCGACATCGCCTTCGATTTGTTTATGATATCTTTCAGGATCTTGTTAAGCGCGTGACCCATGTGGATATCGCCGTTTGAGAAAGGCGGGCCGTCGTGAAGCACGAAGCCGGGTCTGCCCTCGCTCTCCTTCAGGAGAAGATCGTAAAGACCGATCTGCTCCCAGTATTTCAGCATTTCCGGTTCTCTCTGCGGAAGGTTTGCCCTCATGGCAAAACCCGTCTGCGGAAGGTTCAGTGTAGAAGTGTAATCGGTAGGCATCGTTTATTGTTCTCTTTCGTAATTAATCATTAATCAACGGTCAGTTCCGTTTACCCATTCTGGCGCGTATCTGCTCCAGTCTCGAGCGGATGTCCGACATCGACCCGGGTATCTCGCGCGCGCCGGCGTCGTTTGCGGTTTCTTTGGAGATCTCCGGCACGGGATCGGGCTCAGGCGAGGGTTCAGGCTCGGAAAGTGTGTCGGGCACGGGTTCGGCTTCCGGGGTTCCTTCGGAAACCGTTCGGTCATCCCTCCCCGCTCCGGCTGAACTTCCGAAAGAACGGCGGAGGCGGGCGAGAATATCGTCGGCGTCGACTTCTTTCTCTTTTTCCGCCTTTTCGTCAGCGGGAACAGCCGGCCCGTCAGCGGCGGTCGCGTTTTCCCGATCCGCGGTTGTTTCCGCCGTATCGGGTTCTTCGGGAGTCTCCTTCTTTTCTTCTCCGCCTTTGGCGTCCGGCATACCGTATACCGCACGCAGAGCTTCGAAAAGATCCGGAATATCGACGCTCGAAGCGGATTCCGGCTCGGGCTCGGGTTCCGGCTCGGGCTCCGGTTCGGGCTCCGGTTCGGGTTCGGGTTCGGGTTCCGACTCGGGTTCGGGTTCCGGTTCGGG
>CACZSP010000155.1 GCA_902783905.1 uncultured Ruminococcus sp. | reverse complement strand
GCTTTTTCTTCGGTCATACTTCTTTCGGCTGTATTCTGCCTGACCAAGATCTACCAGAACAGATGCGGCTCAGCTCCTTCGGCGGTAATTCCGTTTACCATGCTCGGAGGTTTTGCCTCATCTGTTTTTTTCTTTGTTTTTTCCCTCGTATCCGGAGGAGAACCTTTCGGATTTACACTGTTTTCGTTTGCCGCCGCTCTGCTGACGGTAATTTGTTTCGGCTCGTATACGTTTCTCGGATTCAGGATCATGTCGAAAAGCGGAGTGTCGCTTTACACCATGTTCCTGATGCTCGGCGGGATGATACTTCCCTACCTTTTCGGAATGATATTTCTGTCGGGTGACGAAGAAGCTTCGAGCATACTTTTTCCGGCTGTACTTCCCGCGGCTTTGAAGCTTCCGTCGCGTATCGCCGGAATAATACTGATGACCGTTTCGGTTGTTCTCACCTCTACGGGAAACCGGAGAAACGAAAAGGGGAGCAAAAAAACTCTTCTCGCCTGCGTCGCCGTCTTTTTTCTCAACGGAGCCGTCAGCATTGTCTCGAAGATCCATCAGCTGCCGTCGAACGCCGATAAGGCGGTCGACACCGGTTCTTTCGTTATGATGACGTCGCTCGTCAAATTCTGCCTTTTCTTTGTTCTGTTCGCGGTTCTTCTGACCGTCGCGAAAAAACGGAAGAGCACGGCGCCGGCCGTCACGGCGCCTCTTTGCGATCCGCGCGCGGTGATCGTCGCCGTGTGCGCCGCTTTTTTCGACGGCTTTTCATATTTTCTTCAGCTGACCGGCGCCTCGCACCTTCCGGCGACCGTTCTCTACCCTCTTGTTACCGGCGGAAGTATCGTTATTACGGCGGTTTGCGGGCGGCTGTTTTTCAAGGAAAAACGGTCGGTCGCGGGAACCGCGGGTGTCGTTCTTTGCTTTGTTTCAACCTTTTTCTTTCTTTGAGAGGACACACACATGAACGCAGTTTCAGACAGGCCTTCGGATACGAGCGCCTTTTTCCATCCGTTTGACAACCCGCGGACGCTTCCGTTCTCGCTGCGTATCGGCGAGGAGAAATACCGCGGTTTTCCCGAAGGCGTTCCGGTCTGCGTCGAAGCGCGTATACCGGAAGAAAAGGTATCCGAATTCGTTTTCGAGGGAACGCTGCCCGGCGGAATAAAGGTCCGCGCGGAATGCCTCGAATACTCCGACTGTCCGGTACGCGAAATCTTTTTTACGGTAAAAAACGATTCCGACGCCGATTCCGGACGAATAGGCGATATGGCGCTTTCTCTCTCGCTTCCGCTTAAAAATCCGATAATCAAATACGGCAACGGGGATACCTGCCGCTCGGACGGTTATTCGTTCTTTGAAACCGATCTTTCGGAGCCCCTCTCGCTTTCCCCGACCAGCGGCACCTCCTGCCAGGGCGCTTTTCCTTATTTCACAGTGACAGGCGAAGAATACGAGGCGAGAATTGCGGTCGGATGGCCCGGAAAATGGCGGGCGGACTTTTCTGCGGAGAACGGTACGGTTTCGTTTTCCTGCAGTCAGGACAGACTGGGCACCATCCTTCATCCCGGAGAAACGCTGCGCTCTCCGAGAATGACTTTCATGATCTACGAAAAGGGCTGTGTCCCGTATACCGGGATCAACACCTGGCGCAGATGGTATCTTAAGCATATTCTTCCGCACGGGAACGGTGATTATCCGGGGCCCGCGCTCTGCCTTCACAACTTTATGGCCGGCGGTATGCCGGAGTTCACGGGAGCCGACGAAGAAAACCAGACAACTGCGCTCGAAACGTATATATCTCGCGGCCTGCGCCCGGATATCTGGTGGATCGACGCCGGATGGTATCCCTGCGGCGGAGAATGGAAACGTACCGGAACCTGGCGTCCGGACGACAAAAGATTTCCGGATGGTCTCGCTCCGATCGGAAGAAAATGCCGGGAGAACGGAGTTAAACTGCTTTTGTGGTTCGAGCCGGAACGAGTTTACGAGGGCTCGGAGCTGGATTCGGCTCATCCCGAATGGCTGCTGACGAAAAGAAACGACGACGGAACGGTTGCAAAGAACCGGCTTTTGAATCTCGGAAACACGGACGCGCTTTCCTTTATCTGCAGACACGTCGACGGTTTGATCAAAACGTCCGGCGTCGGAGTTTACCGGCAGGATTTCAATTTCGATCCTCTTCCCTACTGGATCCAAAACGAAGGACCCGACCGTACGGGATATCCCGAAAACGCACATATTCAGGGTTATCTTGCATACTGGGATTATCTGCTTTCGAACAACCCCGGGCTTTTGATCGACTCCTGCGCGTCTGGCGGAAGGCGCAACGATCTCGAGACGATGCGGCGCGCCGTAACGCTTCATTACACCGACGTCGGCTACGGCAATCATCCGATCAAGCAGAAGCAGCACCGCGAAATGTTCGAGTGGATCCCCTATTTCAGGGCGCACGACATGAACTGGTTCGACAGGGCAACAAAGACGTACGGAAAATCGTCGAAGACCGATCCTTTCTCATATCAGAACGCCTTTACGCCCGCAATGACGTCGATGATAAAACACGACGCTCCAAAAGAGGATATTTCGGAGGCGCGAAAATACTCCTTGATCCAGAAAAGGGCTGCCCGGCTCGAGCTTGACGGCGACTTCTATCCGCTGACCGAATGCCGCGCCGACCCCGCTGACGCGTACGCGATACAGTTCGACAGCCCCGAAAGGAACGAAGGTTTCGTACAGATCATTATGAATCACCTGTCTCCCGACAGCGTGTTCCGCGCCTTCCTTCACAACGTTCGCGATGGACGGGTTTACAGGTTCGAAGACCCGGTTTCGGGAAACGCCTTCGAGGCGACCGCAGATGAAATAAAACGCGGGCTCGAACTCAAGGTGGACCCCGGACAGGCGCTGATTCTCTTTTATTCCTCTTCGGATTAATCCTGATATAAGATCATTGTTTTAGGTGAAAAAATGGACCGGAACAGTATGAAAGAAATAAAAATCGCATATATCGGCGGAGGTTCGCGCGGCTGGGCGTGGACGCTGATGGGAGATCTCTCGGTATCCGAGTGCTTCCGCGGGGAAGTCGCGCTTTACGACATCGATTTCGACGCCGCGAAGCGCAACGAGGAGATCGGAAACAGATACCTTGAGAATTTTATCTTCCGCGCCGAGCGGAATATCAAAGACGCGCTGAACGGCGCGGATTTCGTGGTTATTTCCATTCTTCCCGGAACCTTCGACGAGATGGAGATCGACGTTCACGCGCCCGAAAAATACGGCGTTTGGCAGTCTGTCGGAGACACGACCGGCCCCGGCGGGTTTATCCGCGCTCTGAGAACCGTGCCGATGATGCGCCGGATCGCACGCGCGATCGCTGAATACTCACCCGACGCCTACGTGATAAACTACACCAATCCGATGGCCGTCTGCGTCGACACGCTTTACAGGGAGTTCCCCGGGATAAAGGCGTTCGGCTGCTGTCACGAGGTTTTCGGAACGCAAAAGCTGCTTGCATCGGCCGTTTCGGATATCCTCGGCACCGAGGCTCCCGACAGGCACGAGATCAAAGTCAACGTCACCGGTGTGAATCACTTCACATGGTTTACCGAGGCTCACTTCGGCGACGTCGATCTTTTCCCCGTCTACCGGAACTTCGTCGACAAATACTACGAATCCGGCTACCTGGCGGGAAGCGCCGGAAACTGGATGAACGACTACTTCAAATCGGGAGCCCGCGTGCGGTTCGATCTTTTCAGACGGTTCGGTTATATAGCCGCTGCCGGCGACAGACATTTAGCCGAATTCATGGACCCCGGGGACTACCTCGCCTCTCCGGAACAGGTGAGCGGATGGACCTTCAGTCTGACTCCGGTATCCTGGCGGAAGAAAGACCTTGAAAAGCGGCTCGCAAAATCCGACAGACTTCTCTCGGGTGAGGAGCCATTCAAAAAGAAAAAGTCCGGCGAGGAGGGAACACGCCAGATGGCGGCTCTTTCCGGACTCGGCAGTCTGGTAACAAATATCAACCTTCCGAACACCGGGCAGATCCCGGATCTGCCTTTGGGTACCGTAGTCGAAACGAACGCTTTACTCGACGGAAACGGTCTTCGTCCTCTTCCGGCCGGGAATCTGCCCGACACGATAGCTCCGCTCGTCACTCGCATAGCCCGCGAAAACTCCGAAACGGTCGACGCCGCGTTCTCGCTCGACTTGGAGTACGCCCGCGAGGTTTTCCGGAAAGGACATTCACTTTCCGGGATCTCCGCAGAGGACCGGGACCGGCTGTTCGACGAAATGACCGAAGGAACGAAGAAATATCTGACCGAATACAAAAAGTAATAACGTGAATAATCAGGAGGCCTGACATGAAAAGAATTATTGTATTCTCCGTCTGTCTCGCGCTTGCCGTTCTTCTGCTTCTCGGCGGATGCGGAAAGCCCGCGCAGGAAGGTAACGGAACCGAAGCCGTTCCGACGGCAGCCGGCAGCGGAAACGAAATCGTGATAACCGCCCCGGAAGAGACCTCATACGTACCCGAGGCATACGCCAACTATGAAAGAGACGATCTTCCCGAAAATCTTAACTACGAGGGGAGCCGCTTCGGACTTCTCTGCGACGAGGGGCAGTACGCAAAATCCTTCGCCGACGAATACACCGGGGATGTCATAAACACCGCGCTTTTCACTCGCCGCGAAGCGGTCCAGGAAAGGCTGAAAATTGCAATCGACGTCGTCAAGAAGCCGGGCGCATATAATAACATGGCCGCCTTCACCGCCGACATGAAAGCCGGAGGAGACGAATACGACCTG
>CACZSP010000154.1 GCA_902783905.1 uncultured Ruminococcus sp. | reverse complement strand
TACCTCGAGCCCTACGGAAAGACCAAGGCAAAGGTCGATCTTTCGCTCCTGAAGGATCTGCCCGAACGTAAGGGAAAACTGATTCTCGTCACGGCAATAACGCCTACTCCGGCGGGAGAAGGCAAGACGACGACGCCGATAGGTCTTGCCGACGGGCTTCGCCGGATAGGCAAAAACTCGATCGTCGCCCTTCGCGAGCCCTCGCTCGGACCGGTGTTCGGAATAAAAGGGCGAGCGGCCGGCGGCGGGTACGCCCAGGTCGTTCCGATGGAGGATATCAACCTTCATTTCACCGGCGACTTCCACGCCATCGGCGCGGCCAACAACCTGCTTGCGGCCATGCTGGACAATCACATTCAGCAGGGCAACTCCCTCGGTATCGACCCGCGCCGCATAGTCTGGAAGAGATGCGTCGATATGAACGACAGACAGCTGCGCTTCATAGTCGACGGACTCGGAGGAAAGGCGAACGGCGTTCCGAGAGAGGACGGCTTCGACATCACCGTCGCATCCGAGATCATGGCGGTATTCTGCCTCTCGTCTTCAATAGAAGATCTCAAGGAAAGACTGTCGCGCATAGTCGTCGCGTACACCTACGACGACAAACCGGTCACGGCGGCGGACTTACGCGCGGTCGGCGCCATGGCGGCCCTTCTGCGCGACGCGATAAAACCGAATCTCGTCCAGACGCTCGAAGGCACCCCCGCCTTCGTACACGGAGGACCGTTTGCCAACATCGCACACGGGTGCAACTCGGTGCTGGCGACCCGCATGGCTATGCGCCTTGCCGATTATACGGTAACCGAGGCGGGCTTCGGCGCCGACCTCGGAGCCGAGAAATTCCTCGACATCAAATGCCGCGCCGCCGGGCTCCGTCCCGACGCCGTCGTGATAGTCGCGACCGTCCGGGCCCTCAAGATGCACGGCGGACTAGACAAAAAATCCCTCGCAAACGAAGATCTTGCGGCTCTTGAACGCGGACTTCCCAATCTTCTGCGTCACGTGTCGAATATCCGCGACGTATACCGTCTGCCCTGCACCGTCGCCGTCAACCGCTTCCCCACCGATACCGACGCGGAGATCGATCTCTGCATAAAGAAATGCGCCGAGCTTGGAGTAAGAGTCTGCCTGTCGACCGTCTGGGCTGACGGAGGACGCGGCGGCGAGGAGCTTGCCCGCGAGGTCGTTTCACTCTGCGACACCCCGAACGAATTCAGATTCAGCTACGATACCGCCCTTGGCATCAGGGAAAAGACCGAGGCGATCGTAAAGAAGATTTACCGCGGCAGCGGAGTATCCTTCACCCCGGCAGCCGAAAAGGATCTCGCGAGACTGACGTCGCTGGGATTCGGAGAGCTTCCCGTATGCGTCGCCAAGACTCAGTACAGCTTTTCCGACGATCCCTCTCTCATCGGCGCTCCCGAAGGATTCACCGTCAGCGTGCGCACTCTGAAGGTCTCCGCCGGAGCCGGATTCATCGTAGCGCTTACAGGCGAAATAATGACTATGCCCGGTCTGCCCAAATCCCCGGCAGCCGAGCGAATAGATCTCAGTCCCGACGGCGTCATCAGCGGACTGTTCTGAAAGGAGAAGAAAATGGCAAAGTACATCAGCGAACCGGCGCATACCTTCAACGAATACCTTCTTATACCAGGCTATTCATCCTCCGAGTGCGTCCCCGCAAACGTCAGTCTGAAAACCCCTCTCGTCAGATACAGACGCGGGGAGGAGCCGGCGATATCGCTCAACATACCGATGGTTTCCGCCATCATGCAGGCGGTATCCGACGACCGTCTTGCCGTCGCGCTGGCAAGAGAAGGTGGAGTTTCCTTCATTTACGGATCCCAGTCGGTCGCCGACGAGGCGGCGATGGTCAAACGCGCAAAGGATTACAAAGCCGGTTTCGTCACCAGCGACTCGAACATCCGGCCCGACGACACCCTGGCCGATATCATCGAGCTCAAACGCCGGACCGGACACTCCACCGTCGCGGTCACCGAGGACGGAACGCCCAACGGAAAGCTTTGCGGCATCGTGACGGGTCGCGACTACCGCGTCAGCAGAATGTCCCCGGATACCAAAGTCAGCACGTTCATGACCCCGTTCGAAAAACTGATCTGGGCTCCCGAAGGCACGTCGCTGAAGGAAGCGAACGACATAATCTGGGACAACAAGCTCAATTCCCTTCCGATCCTCGACAAAGAGGGGCGCCTCCGCTTCATGGTATTCCGCAAGGACTACGACATGCACAAGGAAAACCCCGCCGAGATGCTCGACAGGGATAAAAGATATATCGTCGGCGCCGGCATCAACTCACGCGACTACCGCGAACGCGTTCCGGCGCTTGTCGAAGCGGGAGCCGACGTCCTCTGCATCGACTCCTCCGAGGGATTCTCCGAATGGCAGAAGCTGACCCTTGCCTGGATCCGCGAAAAATACGGCGACAGCGTTAAGGTCGGCGCCGGAAACGTTGTGGACGCCGCCGGATTCAGATTTCTCGCCGACTGCGGTGCGGACTTCGTGAAGGTCGGCATCGGAGGCGGATCGATCTGCTTCACGCGCGAAACCAAGGGCATAGGCAGGGGTCAGGCGACCGCACTGATCGACGTCTGCGCCGAACGCGACAGATATTTTGAGGAAACGGGCGTCTACGTTCCCGTCTGCTCCGACGGCGGCATCGTTTACGACCATCACATCACGCTGGCTCTTGCCATGGGAGCCGATTTCGTCATGCTTGGCAGATACTTCGCGAGATTCGACGAAAGCCCGTCGGAAAAGGTATCGATAGGCGGTACCTACTACAAGGAGTACTGGGGCGAGGGCTCGTCGAGAGCCCGCAACTGGCAGAGATACGATATGGGCGGCGAGCGCAAGCTCTCCTTTGAGGAGGGAGTCGATTCCTACGTTCCGTACGCCGGATCACTCAAGGACAACGTTGCTCTTTCGCTCTCGAAGGTCCGTTCCACAATGTGCTACTGCGGAGCGCTGACCATTCCCGCGCTTCACGAAAAAGCCGTCCTGACTCTCGTCTCGTCGACAAGCATCGTCGAGGGCGGAGCTCACGACGTTATCAGGAAGGAAAAGACGTCGCCGGTTAAATAAAGACCTGTTCTTAAGGTCCAAAACAACAGTCCGGACGCCCCCCGCGGGCGTCCGGACTGTTGTTTTGAAAATCTACACCGGCAGTTCTTTTCCGTTCAGGAAATACCCTTCTCCGAGGACGGTGATCTCCGCACGTCCCGCGCAAAGATCGGTCAGCGCGTCGCAAAGCGAGTCCGCCTTATCGGATGGAACGGTGAAAGTCAGTGTAACGTCGGCTCCGTATTCGCCCGATTCGATAACCGCGCCCGAGTCGGTCACGCGTCTCTGAACCCTTGCCGAATCGTTGTATCCCGCTCGCACCCGAATGCGTGAGGAGCGGCAGAGAGAGACGACGCCCGCGTCGGAAACGGCGGCCGAGGCTGCTCCCGAATAGGCTCTGACGAGCCCGCCCGTTCCGAGCAGTATCCCTCCGAAATATCTGACGACCGCGATAACGGCACCGTCAAGCCCGTTCTTTTCGATCACGTCTAAGACGGGACGTCCCGCGCTTCCCTGCGGTTCTCCGTCGTCCGAATATCTTTTCTGCGCGCCGCGCCTGACCGAATAGGCGAAAACGCAGTGGCGCGCGTCTCTGTGGCGCGCCCTGACCGATCCGACAAAGGCGATCGCGTCTTCTTCGGTGTAAACAGGAGAAGCGTAAGCGATGAACTCCGAGCGGCGGTCGGTCAGTCTTCCCTCCCCCTCTTTTCCGAGGGTGATATAATCGCCGTCACTCATCGGGACACTCGTACGGCGCCATCCGGCCGCGGACCTTGGGATCAACGACGGCGCTCACGGTAATATAATCCGGTCCGTATTCCACCTCGCCGACCGACGCAGCCGAATAAAGCAGCGACAGCGCTCCCGATTCGGAATTCGGTATCCTGTATTTCAGCTTTCTCTTTCCGTTTCTGACGAGCGCCGTCAGCTTTTCGCAAAAATCGTCTATCCCCTGCCCCGTAAGAGCCGAAATGAAGACGGCTTCGCCGGAGCCCGAATCACGCAGCGTTTCCTCCGGGAGCCCGTCGCTTTCAAGATCGCATTTGTTGTAAACGCGCAAAGTCTGCTTCCCGCCGGCTCCGAGCTCGGACAGCAGTTTTTCGGTCACGTCGAGCTGGGAGCGGTGCTCGGGATCCGACGCATCAATGAGGATAATTATGATATCGGCGTATACCGCCTCCTCCAGCGTCGAGGAAAACGCCTTTATCAGATGATGGGGAAGCCGTCTGATGAACCCGACGGTATCTGTCAGCAGTATCTTTTCGCCTCCCGGAAGGGTAAACCGGCGCGTCGTCGGGTCGAGCGTCGCGAAAAGCTTGTCCTCGGCGAGGATCCCGGCGTCGGTCAGCCGGTTGAGAAGAGTCGATTTTCCGGCGTTGGTATATCCTACTATTGCCGCACGCGGAATGCCGCTGCGGTCGCGCGACGCACGCATCGTCTTTCTCTGGGTCTCCAGCTTTTCAAGTTCGGCAAGCAGCGCCGCCTCTCGGCGTTTTAAGTGCCTTTTGTCGGATTCCAGCTTCGATTCGCCGGGCCCGCGCGTGCCTATCCCGCCGCCGAGACGCGACAGTTCGCTCCCCTTTCCGATCAGACGGGGAGCGGTATATTTGAGCTGAGCCAGCTCGACCTGCAGCTTTCCCTCGGCCGTCACGGCGTGAAGGGCAAAGATGTCAAGGATGAGCATCGAGCGGTCGATGACTCTCACGCCGTCAAGTTCGTCCTCGATATTGCGTATCTGGGACGGGGTGAGTTCGCAGTCGAAAACCGCAAGATCGGCTTCCGTCGCGCGACAGAGCTCCTTAAGCTCCCCGAGTTTGCCGGATCCGATATATGTTTTCATATCCGGCGAACGTCTCTGCTGAACGACGGTGCCGGCGCATACGCCGCCCGCAGTCTCAAGCAGACGGCGAAGCTCCGCGAGCGATATTTCGCATTCGCCTTCAGGCATTCCGTCGGCGTCGACGCCGACAAGCACGGCGCGCGATTCATTTATCTGTTCTTTTTCCGTCATAAAATCACCTTAAAAAAGCAGGGCTGTCAAAAACGACAACCCTGTCTTGGTCTGCTGCCACAGAAACAACTCAGCCGGCGGATCACTTTTTCGCTGCTTCGAGTTTTTTCTTGAATTTGTCCACTCTGCCGCCGACGTCGACCAGCTTCTGCTTGCCGGTGAAGAAGGGATGGCACTTGGAGCAGATTTCAACTCTGATCTCGTTTCCGCCCTTGGGATTTGTCGATCTGGTCGTCACAGCCTCGCCGCAGGCGCAGCGGATAACGACCTCTTCATATTTGGGATGGATGCCCTCTTTCATAGCGCGAAACCTTTCTTTTCTGCGGGATGTATTCGGACGGATTTTGCCGTCGGTGCCGCATAACTGTTATATTATAGCACAAAAAAAACCGAAGTGCAAGTATTTTCTTGTTTTTTCCTTGATTTTCCTTGATCGATCATACAGCCTGCTGTTTTTCCATATACCGGAGACATTATCTTTTTTTAAGGCGATATCGCCTGAGTTTTTTTTCAAAAATCATTGACCAATATTTTTT
>CACZSP010000153.1 GCA_902783905.1 uncultured Ruminococcus sp. | reverse complement strand
TTCCGTCGCGTCTGACGAGGGTGTTGACGCTTCCGGTCGCCGCCGCTTCGTCAGACAGAACGTCGGCTGCAGCCGCGGCGTTTTTTTTGTACGGAATGGTGACGTTCAATCCGTCCCATTCGCCGTTTTTTATGAAATCCGCGACTTCTTCCGGCGACTTTTCATAAATGAGATAGGGATACGCGCCGAGTTTTGAATGGATGAGCGGCGAATAACTGTGACCGAGATGCTCCCCGAGCAGGCCGCAGCGGAGTTTTTTTTCTCCGATAATTCTCTCCTGACGGTCGCGGCTGATCCTGAAGATCGCCTCCCAGAGACGCCGGGCGTCGTCTTCGAAGCCGGCGGGCGCCGCCGACGCGATGCGGTCGAGCTTTTCTTTTTCCCTTCCGGGATCGAGGACGGGCATCCCGCGGCCGGACTTGTATTCCGCTATACCTTCGCATACCGACGTGCGTTCGGCTAAAAGCCGGAGAAGCTCCGCGTCGATCCGGTCGATCTCTTTTCTGTATCCGGAAAGATCCATCGCTCAGAGCTCCTTTTTCCTGCCGAGCAGTGCGTCGAGAACGGCAAACGCCGCCGCCGATTCCACGGCGGGAAGAGCCCGGATCACCACGCACGGGTCGTGTCTGCCGGGGATCGAAAGATCGGTCTCGCTCATCGACGAGATATCGAGTGTCTTCTGGACCCGCCCGATGGAGGGCGTCGGTTTGAAGGCGGCGCGGAAGACGAGCGGCATTCCGTCGGTTATTCCTCCGAGGATCCCGCCGCAGTTGTTGGTTTTCGTTATCACCCTGTCGCCGTCGCGGGCGAAGGCGTCGTTGCTTTCGCTCCCGCGCATCGAGGCGACGGAAAATCCCGCTCCGAATTCGATCCCCTTTACCGCGGGGATCCCGAATACGACCGATGCCACGCGGTTTTCCATCCCGCCGAAGATCGGGTCGCCGAGTCCTGCCGGGAGTCCGAGAACGGCGCATTCGGCGACGCCTCCGACCGAATCCCCGTCGGCGCGGGCGGCTTCTATCGCTTCGCGCATGAGGCGTCCTCTTTCGGGGTCGAGAACGGGAAAATCGGGACAGAGTTCATCCTTCGTTATATCTCCCGAGTCGGCGATCCCGCCGAGCGAAAAGAGGTGCGAGCGGACGGTTATTCCTTCGCGTTCGAGCATCTGCAGGCAGACGGCGCCGGCTATGCAGAGGGGGGCGGTGAGTCTTCCCGAAAAATGCCCTCCGCCCGACGGGTCGCCGGCTCCGCCGTATTTTACGGCGCCGGTATAATCGGCGTGGCCCGGACGCGGGATCTTTCCGAAAAGGGAATAGTCCCCGGGGCGGGTATCGGTGTTGCGGATGATTGCCGTGAGCGGAGAGCCGCATGTGACGCCGTCGCATAAGCCGCCTAAGAATTCCGGCAGATCGGCTTCGCGCCTTGACGTCGAAAGAGGGGATCTTCCCGGAGCGCGGCGCGCCAGGAAGGAAGATATTTTTCCGGTGTCCAGGGCTATGCCGGCCGGGACTCCTTCAAGCGTCATCCCGACGGCCGGGGAGTGGGACTGACCGAATAACGTAAGGCGAAGATTTTCGCCGACGGTGCTGCTCATTCAGACTCCTTTCAGTGATTCGAGATCGTCCCAGAATCCGGGATAGGATTTTGCGACGCAGGAAGGATCGGTGACGGTGACGGGACGTTCGCAGACGAAGGCCGCCACGGCCGCCGACATTGCGAGCCGGTGATCCGACAGCGAGTCCGCCGTCCCGCCGTGAAGGCGTTTCTTCCCGGTGATTATCAGATCGTCCCCCGAAACGCCGGCGCCGCCTCCGAGCGAGCGGATAAGCGCTGCCGTTCCGGCGAGCCGGTCGGATTCCTTCAGACGCAGGCGTCCGGCGTTTTTTATCACGGTCACGCCTTCCGAGACCGACGCCACGACCGAAACGACGGGTATGAGATCGGGAACGCCCGACGCGTCGAGCGTTATGCCGCGCAGTTTTCCCCGCTTTACCGTGACCGAGCCGGCGTCCGCCGAGACCTCCGCTCCGAAGGAGGCGAGGATATCGAGTATCGCCGCGTCGCCCTGTTTCGTTCCGGGACGGAGCCCGAGGACGGTTATCCCTTTTTCCGACAGCGCGCCTGCGCAGAGGAAAAAGGCGGCTCCCGACCAGTCTCCGCCGGCTTCGGCGAAGGGAGGAAGAGAGGGGCGCTGACCGCCCGG
>CACZSP010000152.1 GCA_902783905.1 uncultured Ruminococcus sp. | reverse complement strand
CGGATGCGGAGTGATCGGGGCGGCAGCCGCCTACGAGCTTTCGCGTTACGATCTGAAAGTCGGTATCGTTGAAAAGTTCAACGACGTGGCGTGCGGGACGACGAAGGCAAACAGCGCCATCATGCACGCCGGATACGATCCCGAGCCGGGAACTCTCAAGGCAAAGCTCAACCGCCGCGGGATCGCTCTCGCAAAGGATCTCTGCGCGCGTCTCGACGTTGAATACAGGCCGCTTCAGTCGCTGGTCATCGCTTTCAGCGAGCGCGACATGGGCGAGGTCAAAAAGCTTTACGACAAGGGAATCGCAAACGGCGTGAACGTAAAGATCCTCGACCGGGAGCAGGTTCGTGCCGCCGAGCCGTCGCTGAGTCCCGAGGTTATCGGGGCGCTCTGGAGCGACGAATCGGCGATAATCAACCCCTGGGAATTTGCCACCGCCATGGCGGAGGTGGCCGTTATCAACGGAACGGAACTGATGCTTGACACATGCGTCTGCGGCATCCGGAAAAACCCGTCGTCGCTGACCGTCGTTACCGATAAGGGCGAGCTTGAAGCGAAATACGTCGTAAACGCCGCCGGCTGCTTCGCGCCGGATATCTGCAGGATGGTCGGCGACGACCGCCTGGTTCCAACCAACTACTCGGGGCAGTACTACGTTCTCGACAAGGCGGAAGGAAAGAAGGTCAATTCGGTGATCTTCGGCTGCCCCGACGAAAACGGATTCAAGGGTATCCTGGTCTCTCCGACCGTTCACGGCAACCTTATAGTAGGTCCCGACGCAGTGAGAGTTCCGGACGGAGAAGATCTTTCAACCAAAGCCGACAATCTGGCGAAGATAAAGGCGTCGGGGGCGAAATACGTCCCGTCGATCAACTTCCGCAATATCATAAGAGAGTATTCGGGAGTCAGACCGACGACCAACGTAAGCGATTTCGTCATCGACGTCAGCCCCGCCTGCGACCGGATGATCAACCTTGCCAGCATGGGCTCTCCCGGGCTTTCGTCGGCGATCGCGATCGGCGAGGAGGCGGCGAAGCTGCTTGCAGGATGCGGTGTTAAACTGAAAAAGAAAAGGAAATTCACCGACAGACGTCCTCCCGTGGTAAGATTCGCCGAAATGAACGCCGGGGAAAGACGGGCGCTCATCGCAAAGGACGCTCGCTACGGACAGATAATATGCCGTTGCGAGACGGTCACCGAAGGCGAGATAGTCGATGCGCTTCACCGCCCGATAGTCGCGGCGTCCATCGACGCCGTCAAGCGCCGCTGCCGCGCGGGAATGGGAAGATGCCAGGGCGGATTCTGCTCGCCTAGAGTTCACGAGATCATCTCCCGGGAGCTCGGCATACCCGAGGAAAAGGTTCCGAAGGACAAAACCGGGACGTACATCATCACCGGAAGGACCAAGTGAGGGCGGAAATGTCAGAACTGTATTACGACGTCATAATAGTCGGCGGAGGTCCCGCCGGACTTGCCGCGGCTGTCGCGGCAAACGAAAAGGGAGCTGAAAAGATCCTCGTCATCGAGCGTGACAAGGTTGTCGGCGGAATCTTAAACCAGTGCATACACAACGGTTTCGGGCTCCATTATTTCAAGGAAGAGCTGTCCGGGCCGGAATACGCCGGACGCTTCGCGAAGATGGTCGCCGAAACGAAGGCCGAGGTCGTCACCGACACGATGGTTCTCGATATATCGGTCTCGGGTGACAAACGCTACGTCAGCTGCATCAACCCGCGCGACGGATACCGGGTCTACGAGGCGGGAGCCGTCGTCCTCTGCATGGGCTGCCGCGAGCGCACCCGCGGCGCCATTGCCATCCCCGGAGACCGCCCGTCGGGCGTTTTCACGGCGGGTACCGCCCAGCGCTACGTCAATATGGAAGGGTATATGGTCGGAAAGCGGATCGTCATCCTCGGCTCGGGAGACATCGGTCTGATCATGGCGAGACGCATGACTCTCGAGGGGGCGAAGGTCCTCGCCTGCATCGAGCTCTGCCCTTATTCCAACGGGCTGAACAGAAACATCGTCCAGTGCCTCGAGGATTTCGACATACCTCTTTATCTCTCGCACACCATCACCGGCATCGTCGGAAAACGCCGTGTCGAAAAGGTGATCGTGTCGAAGGTGAACGGATATGATCCGATACCGGGCAGCGAGTTCGAAATCGAATGCGACACCGTTCTCCTCTCG
>CACZSP010000151.1 GCA_902783905.1 uncultured Ruminococcus sp. | reverse complement strand
CTGGTGGACATAGTTAAAAGATCGCTTCCGGACGCCGGAAGGGACCGCCGGCATCACCCCGCCATGAAAACGTTTCAGGCGATCAGAATCGAAGTTAACAGAGAAATAGAAATAATACCCCCGACGCTGACTGAGGCGGTCGGACTGCTCGTCCCGGGAGGGAGGGGATGCGTCATCACCTTCCACTCGATCGAAGACAGGACGGTCAAGGAGACCTTTGCGGGTCTTGCCCGCGGATGTACCTGCCCGAGGGATTTTCCCGTCTGCGTTTGCGGAAAGAAGCCCTCGATCCGGCTGCGCCCCGCAAAGGCGCTCACTCCGTCGGAGGAGGAGCTTAAGACCAATCCGCGCTCGCACAGCGCGAAACTCAGGATCATAGAAAAAATCTGAAGGGAGGACCGGTGCGATGACCGATATTCTGGCAACCGTTAATACCGAGAGCGTATGTCCGTCGTTCGACGCGTCGGTCGAGTTCCTCGGAGACAAATATTCCCGCAGGGGAATCTTCGGCGGTCTTACCGCCGAGGCGGCGGCTCTCGACCGCCGTATACTCGCGACGCGTCTCGAGAACCCTTCTTCTTTTATTTATGAGGACGCTATGGCGTCCGACTACCGCAACCGCTACCGCACCGGATCGGCGGACGGGAAACCGGTAATGACGGTCGACGATTTCTTCCGTCTGATCCGCGACGAGGCGCGAAGAAGCGAAAAAGCCGCCGACGCGTCCGCGAGAGCCGCTGCGGTCATTTCCCGCGAAAACACCGACAGGCGCATAATGCGCGAGGCCAGACCCGCCTGCCCGTATTCGGTAATGGAGGCGCGCGACGTTGGAAGCGCGTATTCTGCCGGCAAAAGACGTCAGGTGATAATCGGCGGCGAGGAAAGGGAAATGCGTGTCGTGAAACCCGGATCGAACCGCAAGATCGGTTTTTTCCGCCTTGCCGACAAATACCTTCCCGACGATCCGCTCGTGCCCGCGAAAAAGTCGTACAGAAACGCCTCGGGTACGATCGCGGCGATCTCGCTGATACTCGTTTTCACCCTCGTTCTCATTCTTCCCATCCTTATGAGCGTCATGATCCACAACGAGGCGTCGGCCATCCGGACGCTGGAGAGCGAACTCGCGTCGAAAAAGAACGAGGCAAAGCAGCTCTCGGTCGAACTTGACGCGAAAAACGACGTTTTCATGCTCGAGGAACTGGCGGTAGGGAAATATCACATGATGCCGCTTGACCGCAGCGCGTATAATCTGATCAGACTTCGTCCGGAGGATACCATCGATCTGATCGAAAGTCCGAAGAGCGAAGGCGCCGTGCCGGCGCTTCTCAGCGCTCTGGGAATCAGGATCGGCGGCGGCCGGTAACGGTCGGAAATGGCAGTCAGGGATTCCGGGAAAAACCCGCGGATGCGGCTGTTTATCGTTGCCGCTCTCGTAACCGTCGGTTTTGTCTTTCTTGTTTTCGTAATATTCAGGATACAGATAACCGATTTTAAGATCTACCGCAAGAAGGTCGTCGATCAGCTGACTTACGAGTACTCGATCGACGCCGAAAGGGGAGAGATCCTTGCGGCTGACGGAGAGCTGCTTGCCGGCAACACCGTCAGGTACAGGATCTTCATATCCCCTCAGACGATAATCGGCGAGGCGGAAAAGATCGCGAAAAACGATCCCGACGCGATTAAGTGCGACGGCCCTCTTGACCGCTTTATCGCCGACAATCTCGGAAGGATATGCGGAGTCGATCCGGAGGAGATCGTCCGTCTTGCAGCGAAGACCGGCAGACTCGACGAAACGGTCGTCCGTGCCGCCGACAAGGACACGGCGGCGGAAGTCCGGAAATTTATTTCGGAATACGGACTCCAGCGCCTCATCTATCTTGCGCCTTCGTCAGAGAGAGTTTATCTTTACGGGACGACGGCGTCGCACGTCGTCGGTTTCACCGGGACCGACGGAAACGGTCTGTACGGACTGGAATACTATTATAACGAACAACTGTCCGGAACGCCCGGCAGATATATAATCGCTACCGACGCCGGAAACCGCGCCATGCCCTACGAATACGAAAGCTTCGTGGAGGCGAAAAACGGTCTCACTCTTCACACGACAATAGATATGCGGATCCAGGCGGTGCTTGAAAAACAGGTAAAGCGCGCCTACGATGACTCCGAGGCGCTGGAAGGCGCCTGCGGTATCGTAATGAACGCAAAGACGGGGGCGGTCCTCGCCATGGCGACCTACCCCGGATTCGACTGCAACGCTTATGCACAGCTGAACGACGTATACGCCGGGATGCTTGCCGAATCGGGATACGACGAGGGAAGCACCGGATACAATCTGATGAAGCGCGATCTGCAGCTTCAGATGTGGTCCAACAAGGCGGTCAGCTACAGTTATATCCCGGGTTCGACCTTCAAGCCGGTAACGACGGCGATCGCCCTCGAGACCGATTCGGTAAAGCTGACCGATACCTACACCTGCTACGGATCGATCTGGACGGAAGACCGGCTCGTCAAGTGCTCTGTCCTTTGGGGACACGGAAAGCTGACGTTCGCCGAAGGACTTCAGCAGTCCTGCAACCCCTGGTTCATCACAGCCGGTCAGAAGATCGGGACGGCGACTTTTTACGATCATTTTGCCGATTTCGGATACTTCGCCCCGTCCGGGATAGATCTCCCCGGAGAGGGAGCCACCCAGTTCTGGGAGAGAAGCGATTTTACGAAGATAAATCTTTCGATGTGCGCCTTCGGGCAGAACTTCAAGGTCACCGCGATTCGTCATCTTGCCTCCCTCGGTGCCATCGCCAACGGCGGATATATCCTTGAACCGTACGTGGTCGATTATATAACCGATCAGAACGGAAACACAGTCGCGACCCACTCTCACGAAGGCGGCAGACAGGCCGTCAGCGCGAAAATCGCCTCGACGGTCGCCCAGATCCTTGCGGACGGCGTCGCCGGCAACGGCGGCTCGCGCAACGCCTACGTGGCGGGCTACCGCGTGGCGGCTAAGACAGGGACGTCCGAAAAGATAGGCGACGACGAGGATGCCAGGATCTGCTCCTGCATGGCTTTCGCTCCGGTCGACGACCCGGAAATAATAATGATCATCATGGTCGACCATCCGACGAAGGGCGTCATCTTCGGTAGCACTATCGCGGCGCCGTACGTTTCGGCCGCGCTTGCCGAGATACTTCCCGAGGTCGGCGTCGTACCGAAATACACCGAAGCCGAAACCGCGAAGCTCAACGTAAAGACAGACGACTGGCGCGGAATGGAGCTTTCCGAAGCGAAGGCGGCCGTTGAGTCGAAAAACCTGAAATGCGAGGTTTTCGGATCGGGAGATTCGGTCACCTCACAGATACCCGCCGCGGGATCGACGGTTTCGAAAAACGGCGGAAGAGTCATCCTTTGTCTCGGCGGTGCATACCCCGAAGCCGACGTCCGGATGCCCGATCTCTCGGGAGATACGGCGCAGAACGCCCTGGCAAGAATCGAAGCGCTCGGACTGAACGTAAACGCGGAAGGCGCCGTCGACTACGACAGCGCGTCGGTGTTTTCCCAGACTCCCGCTGCGGGGACTATGCTCGTCAGGGGAGAGGTGGTCGGCGTGACCTTCAGATATCTCGACGTAGCCGACGACTGACGGGATAT
>CACZSP010000150.1 GCA_902783905.1 uncultured Ruminococcus sp. | reverse complement strand
TAATACAGCCAAGGACAACCGTCCGGAAGAAGCAACGTCCGCGCCCGCTGTTGATTTTTCCGGGAAAAACGTGTATAATAATTCTATACAACTTCCGAAGGGAATTACGGTATGAAAGCTTTTCAACTTGTTTTTATGATTTTCGCGCTGCTGACGGCGCTCGCGGCGCTTGCGGCGTGCTCCGGAGCCGGTCACGCGGACGGAACGGACGGGAGCCCGGATACTCCGGCGCTTTCGGACACGGAAAACGCGACCGTTCCCGATACGTCCGACGCCGTGACCGAAGCGCCTTCTCATAAGACCTCCGACGGAACCGAATACACGGCAGAGGGGTTTTATTCGTCGGAGGAGAGCGCCTTCCTGTTCAAAAAGGAGCTTGTTCTGACCTTCGATCCCGCCGCCGGGAGCGGCTTCAACAGACTTTCCTTTTCATACAGTTCTTCAAAGCCGGTAAAGGCGGAGGTGCGTTATAAATCCGAAGGAGCGGATGCCTCGGAGATCTTTTATTTCGAGGCTGGAACGGAGGTGCGGTTCCGCGGACTGATCTCATCCTATCTTTCGGGAGGAGCCGGAGGCGAAGTTTCGTCGCTGACAATCACGGCGCTTAAAGGAAGCACGAAATTCGAGCTTCTTTCGTTGTCTGCGGAGCACGTCGACGTCCTTTCGGAAAGGGATTATTATCTTGAAAACGACCGCTACCGCGTCGGGATCCGTCTTTCCTGGGGCGGAGGCGTCAATTTCATAGAGGACAAACAGTGCCCGGTCGAGGGACTGTCGAACCTTATCAACTGCCACGACACCGGGAGACTTATTCAGCAGTCATATTACGGAACGGCGGGAAACTCGAAATACACTCCGGGTAACTACAACGGCTCGAAGTGGGCCTACAACCCGGTGCAGGGAGGCGATCAGTACGGAAACCCCAGCCGTCTGATCGACGTTTCGGTGGAAGGCGACTCCGTCTACGTAAAATCCCAGCCGCAGGACTGGTCGCTCGACAACAAACTCACGCCGAGCTATATGGAAAACAGATATACTCTTTCGGGCGGAATGATACGCGTGGACAACCGCTTCGTGGATTTTTCCGGCTGGGAGCACAGATACGCCCACCAGGAGCTTCCGGCTTTTTACGTAGTGAGTTACCTTGACAGGTTCGTTTACTACGGCGGATCTGACGGATGGACCGGAGAGGACGTGACGGTAAAGGACGGGCTTCAGTTCTGGGGAGACGCTCAGTATGCCGCCTCCTGCCGGTTCACGATGAAGAAGGGAAACACCGAGACGTGGTGCGCCTGGGTGTCGTCGAAGGACGATTACGGAATAGGTCTTTACGTTCCGGAAATCGATCAGTTTTACGCCGGAAGATTCGGCTACAACGGCTCGAAATCCCCGTCGAACGGAGCGACGAACTACGTGGCGCCGCTGCTGACGCTGAAGCTCGCGTCTTATTCCCCGGTGGAATACAGTTATCTGATAACGACCGGCACGGTTGCCGATATCAGGGCGGCGTTTACCGAAAACCGCGATTTCGCCGACAATTCGGCTTTGCGGACGATCTGCCAGTCGATGAGATAAAGCCGAGGCCGAACGGTTATCTGAGATCGATCGCTCTGACGCCGTCGGAAAACTTCGAACCGGAAAGATAAATGCGGTCGAACGTGTCGCGGATCAACGGCAGCCGGGCAAATTCTTCGATTCCGACGCTTCCGTCTTTCATCGCCACGCTCCCGCCGGTTTCGTCGAGATGCGTGACGAAAAGGGAGGTGCCGCCGGGCTTTTCTCCGGTTTTTCGGATATCCTTCAGGACCGGCTCGCAGAACGCCGCTTCGCTTTCGTGGCGTGCGTAACGGAAACCGCCCTGCCAGTCGTTGTATACGTTGGTCGGATCGGGGTCCGGAATGCCGAGTTCCTCCCGCGGGCATTCGCAGTTCAGCTTCCCGGCGCCGTGCCTGGTTACGTAGGTGCGGGTAACGTATACCGCCTCGTCAAGTTTCAGTCCCGCCCTTCCGAGAAAGGCAAGCGGGTTGTCGATCCCGGTCGACGAAGCCGTAACGTGCGGGGCGTATTCGGTATTGTCGCGGTCGAGCAGGAGTCCCTGTCCCGCCTCGAATATCAGCGTATCGGCGGAATCGAGCAGATCCACGAGGGCGCCGTCCGACAAGGCGCGAACGAATCGCGCGTTTTCGCGTATGATACGCGCGGAGTTGCGAAGCACGTTTTCATCGGACAGAAGATCCAGATAAACCGAAGCGCTGCCGTTCAGCACGTCGGAAAGCTGTTTTGTTCGCTCTGAGGTATACGAGAGCCGGATGCGCGAAAGTTCCGACAGTATTTCTTTTTCACTCATGCGGACGACGTTCCCGACCGTCAGTCCGTATCCGGCTTTCGTGCGAAGATCGCATTCGTTGATCCCCATCCCGCAGCTTCCGTGGCGCCGCCCGCCGCGCGAAGACTCGAGAGCCATATTCAGAAGCACGTCGTCGGGAAGGGTGACGCAGGTTTTTTCTTCCGAGAAGATATCCGGGACAAAACCCGACACGGCCCGGAACGCTTCCGCTTCTTCACCCAGTTTGATAAGATCGGGATAAAACTCTTCCGCCCACAGCGTTCCCGCCCGGCGAAAAGAGCCGGAGGACAGTTCGTGAAAGACGAACCGTTTTCCGGCATCTTTTATTTCCACCGTATGCCCCGACTGGGCTCCGCCGTTATGGCGCACCACGAGGGGGCGTTCGGCTTTTGAACACAGATAATCGACCGCAAGCCCCTTTCCTTCGTCTCCGAAGTTTTTTCCGGTAACGGCTGCGGTTTTCAAAATATGATGGCGGATCCGGTATCCGAAAGGCAAAGCTGCCGCAGTGCGTTGTCCACCGTCGGCTTTTTAATTTCGTCGCATCCGGCGATCACGTCTTCAAGACTTTTTCCGTTCTGAAGCTGAATGGTGCCCAGTATTATCTCCGGAATGCAGTCGATCGAATTCTGTGATATTACGATCCGGTGTCCGTACAGAATATCGCTGTTTCCGTCATTGCCGATCATTATGTGAAAAACGTGGAACTTTTTTTCTGTTTCCTTCAGAATATCGGCTACGGTAACGTCCGGGCCGGGATCGTCTCCCACGACTCTCATGATCGTTTTTCCGACAGCGTCTTTTCTGATTTCGGCTCCGTCCCCGATCGTGAAAACGAACCCTTTTTTATTTCTCTTTTTGATCGAGTCGATATCGGTGTGCCTTGAAAGGAATTCCCAGAGGCAGGTCGGCACGACGTCGCCGGATCCGCAGTTTTCAAACCAGATATCGAGCAGCTGCTCCGCGATGCGTATGTCCGACTCGAACTGCGTGACCTGGAGAGGGGATTTGTCGAGGTAATCCCCGTACGCGGCGCACATCAGCGCGGGATCCTCAACGGCTCCGGTCGAGTACAGTTTCAGTATCAGATCGTTGAGCGCTTCCGAAGCCACCTTTACCGCAAGGTATCCCATAGATCCGGTGACGTCGAGTCCGACGACTATCGGAGTCGAATTCGGATGATCCTCCGAATCGAAGCATTCCCTGGTCCCGATAAACCTGGGGTCGAATTTCGGATTGCACGAAGTCCTTTTAAAAATTTCGTGAACATCTCTGTCGGATGAAAGCTTCCGGCTGGTTTTGAGTTTTTGCCAGTCGCTTGCAGAATAACTTCCGTAACCCATCTTTTCCTCCCTGAGTGTGATTATACGTTCATTTTTACGAACCTGTGTCCGCCGAACTCGGTTTCGATGACGCGGTCCCATTCGGAAAAATCCGAAAAAGCGTCTTTTTGCGGAGCCGAGTTGAGAAACCGGTAAAGCCCTTTCGGTTCTGCCGTGTTTTCGGCTAGTGCGATCGCGGTTCTCCGCAGCGCCTTCAGGTCTTCGTTTCCGCTCAGCGCGCGAACCTTCCTCCAGTCTCCGAAGAGCGCCCCCTCGTGGGTAATAGGATTGACGAAAAAGGAATCCGGAGAAATATCCAGGTGTTCGATTCCGGAATAATCAAGCGTGCAGCAGACGTTTTCCATCCTTGAGATTACCCAGCACAGATGCACAGATTCCCACGGAGAAAACACAGCGGCCGGGTAAAAGTTCGGCCTTCTGCGGAAAACGAGTGCGTTCTTTCCTTCCGTCAGCGAAAGCTGCGTCTGCAATTCCGGAAAAGAGCGGTGAAGACGGTCGTCCGCCTCGGGAAAAACGATCTTTTTCAACCCGCAAAGGAAGTCGCCGGCGTCCTTTTCCTCATCGAACACGTAAACGACGGTTTCCCTTGCTATATAGCAGACGTATCCGTCTCTTTGGTCTTTTTTCATAAAGCGGATTTCGAGCCGCTGCCCCGAAGGAAGAGAGAAGACGTCCGTTCCGGCCGGAGACCAGATCCGGTCCCCGTCGTAATCGTTTTCCTTTTTATCTGCTTCGGCTTTATAATACTCCAGAAGTTTTTTTCTGAATACCTCGTTGCCTTTGAAATCCGCGTCGGATAAAAAAGACTTTGATCCGCAGTACGGACAGACGAATCCCCCGGCGCCTCCGAAATTCATCTGGCCGCCGCAGTTTTTGCATTTGTATGAAATCATAAGCCCCTCCCGCTTTTTTCGCGTTCAACGGTTTCCAGCAAAATTATATCATATTATCCCGAATAATTCAACCGATTCGGCCGACGATACGAAAAAAAGCAGCTGCTTTGAACGGTTCTTTTCCCGTCCTCCCCGGGAGAGTATTCGGGCAGGTCCCCGGGTTGGCAGGAAAGCGCCTCGCAGATTGCCGTCAGAGTTGAAAAGCGTATCGCGCTGATGTGACCGTTTTTAAGGCAATACCGCACAATTCGACGCACGCGTCTTGACGGCTCTTTTTGCGCCTGTTATGACGTCGAAATCTTGAAAAACCGCC
>CACZSP010000149.1 GCA_902783905.1 uncultured Ruminococcus sp. | reverse complement strand
CGACAATCCCTCAGTCACGCGACGAGCGCGTGACAGCCCCCTTTACACAAGGGGGCCAAGAACGCGAGAGATTCTTATGTCGCTACTGTCGTTAATAAATCTTCCCATTTCTTTAGCGCCGGGTGAGGGTAACGAAAACGGGTATTCTCCAATTATTTTATCATCCAGAAAATGTGACTGTCAGAAAAATATAAATCTATTTACTCCATCGGACCTGAAATGAAGATAAAACCAAAACAACCCCGATTGAATTGTAATCATTCGTATGGTAATGAACTAGATGTGTGATTGTCAATCATCTATTAGAGGGAAAAAACTTGCCTATTTTATCCAACTCTCATTTTTTCCCCCACCCAAAATCGGTGAATTAATAATATAAATCATAAACAGCGTAAACAACAGAACTGAACAATTAAGAGCGAATGCTACGAAAATTGGCACTCGCTCTTTTTTGTTTCTTGATTATGGTATTGCACGACATCTTTGTGCGAGTAAACAGTGCTCAGATCTCCAGCACCTTGTATCTGTTTTCCGTCCCTTCGCACATAGCCGGGAGCGTCAGATATCTGATCCCGTTAACCGTGTGATCTGCACCTTTGTGGTAATGTCCCTGGAGAACGAGTTTTACCTTGCCGCTCTCTTCGATGATCCGTCTCGCCTCTTCCGCGTTTTTGATTACGTGATCCGGGCGAACGAGCGGATCCAGCACCTCGTGAACGACGCATACGCAGGGGAGAAGGGAATAATCGATCGCACGGGCGAGAAACGAGAGCTGATCGGGCGGAAGATTGGAATCCTTCCAGTCGAACTCGCCGGCGGAAAAATGAACCAGGTCCGACCGGTAGTTGGCGTCAAGAAAGACAAACCGGAATCCACCGATATCAAGAAAAGAGTGACAGGTCGGGCTGCCGGTAAGCAGGGCAAACTCCTCCGGCGTGAATCTGCAGCAGTCGTGGTTCCCCATGATCGCGCGGAAGAGGACGCCGCTTTTTTTGATCTCTTCGACCGCGCGCAAAAGGCACCCGGTCGCCTCCTCCTTCAATTCTCCCTTGTCGGTCAGATCGCCGAGGCACAGGCAGAGATCGCATTTTTCGCGGGCGAAGACCCCGACCGCCTCCGTAATTTTGTCGAGAGAAAGCGACGGACGTCTCGTTTTGCACAGCACTTCCGAAAGGCAGTAGTGCGGATCGGCAAACAGACCGAGCTTCATCCCGGTCAGAGAAGCTCGAATCCGCTGTCGAGAAGAAGCTTTTCGGCGGCGGCGGTGTCGCTGACGCGCAGAACTACTTCCGCCTCTCCCGGCTTTTCGGAAATAAAGGCGTACATATAACCGATGTTGATATCCGCTTTTCCGAGGACCGCCAGCGCTTCGTGAAGTCCTCCGGGACGGTCGGCGATCTTGAGTCCGACGACCCGGTTGACGGTGACCGTTCTTCCGGTGGCGCGCACCGCTTCGAGGGCTCTGTCGGTGTCGGAGACGATCAGACGCATGATTCCGTAATCGTCGGACTCGGCAAGCGAGAGGGCGCGGATATCTACCCCCGCTTCAGTCAGCGCCTCGGTTACCTCGACGAGCATTCCCTGTTTGTTTTCAAGAAATACGGATAACTGTCTTACTGCCATGATTTACCCCTTTCAGTCGTGAAGGTGACGCAGATCGACGACGCGCTTCGCTTTTCCTTCCGAGCGTTCGATCGAGCGCGGGTTGACGAGAGTGATCTTCGGCTGTATGCCGAGGATCGACTGCATCGCCGCGGTTATCTCCTTTTCCTTGCGGACGAGGGCGGTGACGGTGTCGTCGAAGTTTTCCTCTCCGATCTCGACCTTTATTTCGAAGGTGTCGAGATTGTTTTTCCTGTCGACGATTATCTGATAGTTCGGTTTGTATCCGAGATTGATGAGCACCGTTTCGATCTGCGACGGGAAGACGTTGACGCCGCGGATGATCAGCATATCGTCGGTGCGTCCCATCGGTTTGCTCATACGGACGAACGTTCTGCCGCAGGCGCATTTTTCGCAGCTGACGCGACCGATGTCGCGGGTGCGGTATCTGACGACCGGAAACGCCTCCTTGCAAAGCGAGGTGAAAACAAGCTCGCCTTTTTCTCCGTAGGGAAGGGGCTGTTCGGTCTCGGGATCGATCACCTCGACAATGAAGTAATCCTCGTTTACGTGCATTCCTTTCTGTTCGGGACACTCGTAGGATACTCCGGGGCCCATAACCTCGGTAAGGCCGTAAATGTCGTACGCTTTGATGCCGAGACCGGCTTCGATTTCGCGGCGCATTTCTTCGGTCCAGGGTTCGGCGCCGAAGATGCCGGCTCTGAGACTGAGTTTACCGGTCAGGCCGGCGTTCTTTGCCGATTCGGCAAGATACATCGCGTAGGATGGGGTGCAGCATAAGGCGGTCGAGCCGAAATCGGTGAGGATAGACAGCTGACGCGCGGTGTTTCCGGTCGATACCGGGATGACTGTCGCGCCGACCTTCTCCGCGCCGGTGTGAATGCCGAAGCCGCCCGTGAAAAGGCCGTATCCGAAAGCGACGTGAATGAAATCGTCCTTTCCTATGCCGACTGCCGTCAGCTGGCGGGCTATCATTTCGCTCCAGTCGTCAAGGTCCTTCTGCGTATAACCTACGACTATCGGTTTTCCGGTTGTGCCTGACGACGCGTGCAGACGCACCACGTCGGTCATCGGGACCGCGAACATGCCGTAGGGGTAGGTGTCGCGCAGATCCTTTTTGACTGTGAAGGGGAGCCTGGAAAGATCGGATAGCGACCGAACGTCCTCCGGGCGGATACCGGCCGCGTCCATACGCTCGCGGTAAATCGGGACCTTTTCGTAAACGCGCTTTACCGTTTCCCGCAGGCGGGAAAGCTGGAGCTTTTCAAGCTCTTCACGCGGCATCGTTTCCTTTTCTCTGTTCCAGAATTTCATTTTTCCCATCCTGATCTGAACGCTTTAAGATTGATTTCCGTGAATTTCGGCGAGACCGTCGTCCGGATCGCCTCTTCCCATTTTTCGGGAGACTGACCGAGATACCTTGCCAGCCTGCCCATGAGGACAATGTTGACCGCCTTTGACGAACCTGCCTTTTCGGCTTCCGAAAGGGCGTCGAACGCGACGACGTCCAGGCCTTCCTCACGCAGCATTTCGACGATTCCGGACGGGTATTCGGCGGCGCCGGTAGTTACCGGCATGGGATCGATCTGCTGAGTGTTGGTGATTATAAGTCCGCCGGGTTTGAGCGTGTGCGACCATCTTGCCGCTTCGAGAAGTTCGAATGAAACGATGACGTCGGCTTCTCCGTCCTCTATTACGGGAGACCAGACGCGTTCTCCGTATTTGACGTAGGTCGTGACGCTTCCACCGCGCTGGCTCATTCCGTGAAGTTCGGAGACCTTCACGTCGTGTCCTTCGTCAAGAAGGATCTTTCCCAGGAGTTTGGACGCGAGAAGAGTGCCCTGACCTCCGACTCCGACGATAAGAATATTTACGGTGCTCATTTCTTTTCTCCTTCCGGTGAGATGGCGCCGAAGGCGCAAAGCCCGGTGCATACCGAGCATCCGGTGCAGAGCGTTCTGTCTATTCTCGCCTTTCCTTCTTTGAAAGATATGGCGGGGCATCCAAGCTTCATGCATCTGCGGCAGCCGCGGCAGACGTCCGGATCGACCCGAAGCGGCGGCTGCGGCTTTACCGATTTGAGAAGAACGCAGGGACGGCGGGAGATGATGACAGACGGCTCTTTTGCCTCCAGTTCCTCTTTTATCGCCTTTTCGCATTCGTCGAGGCGGTAGGGATCGACGACGCGAACCCGGCGTATCCCGAGCGAGCGGCAGAGCGCTTCGAGATCCACCTTTGCAGCCGGATCTCCTTTTATGTTGTAACCGGTCGACGGATTCTGCTGGTGGCCGGTCATTCCGGTAATCGAGTTGTCAAGTATTATGACGGTCGAGTCGGAAGCGTTGTAGGCGACGTTGCAGAGTCCGGTGATGCCCGAATGGATAAAGGTGGAGTCTCCTATGACGGCGACCGTCTTTCCCGCGTTTTCGGGGTTCGCGCGGTTGAAGCCGTGAATACCCGAAACCGACGCGCCCATGCAGAGGACGGAGTCGACGGCGGAAAGCGGAGGCTGTGCTCCGAGCGTATAGCATCCGATGTCGCCGAGCACCCTGATCCTGTTTTTGGAGAGGACGTAAAAGATGCCTCTGTGCGGGCAGCCCGGGCACATGACAGGAGGACGTGCGGGCAGCTGAAGGCGCGGCGGGGCGTCGGGAAGGGAAATGCCGAGGCATTTCTTTATCAGCTGCTGAGAGTATTCGCCCACCGGCGGGAAGATAGAGTGCCCTTCGACGGTGAGTCCCTGGACCCGGCAGTGACGCTCGATGATCCCGTCGAGCTCCTCGATGACGATCAGTCTTTCGACAGACGCGGCAAAATCCTTTATCAGCTTCTCGGGAAGAGGGTTGAGAAGACCGAGCTTGAGAACCCTGACCGAATCCCCGAAGACTTCCTTGACGTACTGATAGCATATTCCGGAAGTGATAATGCCGGTCGTTCCTTCGCCTTCGATCCGGTTGAGCGGAGTCGATTCCGCGAAATCGGTCAGTTTTTTCGTTCTTTCTTCGACGACCGGGTGTTTTTTCTTTGCGTAAGCCGGCATCATAACGTACTTTTCCGGCTGTTTTTCGTAGGGGAACGGTTCGGGAAGAACTCTGTCTTTCGTTTCTACGGTGCTCTGGGAATGCGCCGTTCTCGTGCAAATCCTGAATATGACCGGGGTGTCGAACTCCTCGGAGATTCTGTACGCCTCGCCGACCATATCCCGGGATTCCGACGAATCGGAAGGCTCGAGCATCGGAACCTTCGCGGCTATTGCGTAGTTGCGGGAATCCTGTTCGTTCTGGGACGAATGCATTGCGGGGTCGTCGGCAACGAAGAGGACAAGTCCTCCGCGTACGCCGGTATATGAAAGCGTGAAGAGCGGATCGGCGGCTACGTTGAGCCCTACGTGCTTCATGGCGCAAGCCGAACGGTATCCGGCGAGAGAGGCGCCGTACGCGGCTTCGAGAGCGACCTTTTCGTTGGGCGCCCATTCGCTTTTTATTTCGTCGTACCTGCTGGCAAATTCGGTTATTTCGGTCGAAGGCGTGCCGGGATACGAGGATATCAGCGTACATCCGGACTCGTAAAGTCCGCGGGCGGCAGCCTCGTTGCCGAGCATCAGTTTTCTCATCGGGAACAGTCCTTTCTGTTTTCGTCGGTTCCGCGCCGCGCGGATCTCGCCGGTCGCGGAATAATCAATAATAATTTATTATATCATATCTTTTAATGATTTTTCAATCAAATTTGTAAAAAATCATTCAAACGGACGTAAAAACTCCTCCGGCGGCGCAAGGTATTGACAAATACGGGGGAAACTATTATAATTTATATGATTTTGAAAAAGGAGCGTTTCAGATGGACTTTAAAAAGGTGACAGAACTGCTCGACCGCATCGCGCTGACCGGCCTCAACGAATGCGGGCTCGCCGTTTCGCTTGACGGCAAAAAGGTTTACGAACATTACTCCGGCTATTCCGACGCCGGAAAAACGAAGCCCCTTTGCGGAGGGGAGCTGTACTGGATCTACTCGGCGACCAAGGTGATAACCTGCGTAGCTGCCCTGCGTCTTCTCGAGGAGGGGAAGATATCTCTTTCGGATCCGGTGTCGAAATACATTCCGGAGTTTTCGTCTCCCGTGATAAGGGACGCAAAGACCGGAGAGATACGTCCGGCGGAGAATACGATGACGATCGAGCATCTTTTCACCATGACGGGCGGCATGTCGTACGATCTGAATTCCGCTCCGATAAAGGAGGCAGCGGCGGTTCCCGGTGCGGGGACCCTCGACGTCGTCCGCGCCATGGGACGCGTGCCGCTGCTTTTCGAACCGGGAACAAGGTATAAATACAGTCTGTGCCACGACGTGCTCGCAGCGGTCGTGGAGATAGTCAGCGGTGAAAGATTCGGAGAATACGTAAAGAAGAACATATTCGATCCGCTCGGGATGTCCTCGACGGGTATTCGGATCACGGAGGAACAGAAGGCGCGGATGTGCGATCAGTTCCGCTTCCGTCTTGCCGACGGGACCAGCCGGCTTGTCGAAAAGGAAAACCATTTCTTCATTACACCCGACTACGAATCGGGCGGCGCCGCCGTCTTCTCGTCGGTCGAAGACTATCTCAAGCTGGTTTCGGTCCTGTCTGTCGGCGGCACTGCCGGAGGTTACCGTCTGCTCCGCCCGGAGACGATCGCTCTCTGCGAAACAAACCGCCTGTGTCCGGACGCCCTCGCAGATTTCGTTACCGGGCGCCTTTACGGTTACGGATGGGGACTCTGCGGGCGCGTTCATATAAACGCCGGATATTCGCTTTCGCTTTCGTCGGAAGGTGAATTCGGCTGGGATGGCGCCGCCGGGGCATTTTGCCTCGTCGACAGGAGAAACCGGGTCGGTTATTATTTCGGGACCCACGCCCTCGGATGCACCTACCTCTATCACTGGGTACATCCGACGCTCCGCAATCTGATCTATGAAGCGCTCGACTGAATCCGCTCCCTTCCTTCTGTCGCCGGCGGCAAAGGATTACGTCTGGGGCGGGACGCGGCTGAACGATTTTTACGCCAAAAACATTCCGCTTGACCGCCTGGCCGAGACCTGGGAGTGCTCGACGCACCCGGACGGCCTGTCGCGAATCGCGTCGGGCGGTTTTGCCGGAACGACGCTACGGGATTTTTTGAAGGATCACCCGGGCACGGTTTCCGACAGTTACGCGGGAGACGGCGATCTTCCGGTACTTGTCAAGCTGATCGACTCGGCTTCCGATCTTTCCGTCCAGGTCCATCCCGACGACGTTTATGCCGCGCTCCACGAAAACGGGGAACGCGGAAAGACGGAGATGTGGTACGTGATCGAGGCGGATCCGGGCGCGTCGCTGATATGCGGATTTTCCGCCGATACCGACCGCGGGACCGTTGCCCGCGCATCGGAGGACGGAACGCTGCCGTCGCTGCTGAAGAGGGTCCCGGTAAGACCCGGAGACGTCTTTTTCATCCGACCGGGGACGGTCCACGCCATCGGCGCGGGCATACTCTTATGCGAGGTCCAGCAGTCGTCGAACGTAACCTACCGGCTTTACGACTGGGGCCGGGTCGGGACCGACGGAAAGCCGCGCCAATTGCATCTCGAGAAGGCCCTCGACGTGCTGGACTTCCGTGCCGCAGAAGAACATTCCACGTCCGGCGACGGGACCGTCTGCGACTGCGAAATCTTCAGAACAGACGTGATCGAAACGCCAAAGGAAGCGGTCGGCTTCGGTATCGGCGATACCTGCAGGATAATCGTCGGAATAAAAGGGGAGATCGTTATCCGTTCGGAAGGAGCTTCCTTCTGCTTCTGGGCCGGCGACTGCGTTTTCGTTCCCGCCGGGACGGATTTTTCGCTCGAGGGCGAAGGAAAAATCCTTATGATTTTTCCGAAAATACCGTAAATACTTGTATTTTTTCCTTAAAAGTAGTATAATAATTTCAATGGTGTTATTATTCGGATAAAAAACATGAAAGGATGAATGCTATGAAGAAAACACTGTCGCTCGTCATCGCCATGATGATGATCATCTCTCTGGTCAGCGCGATTTCCTTCGGAGCTTCCGCCGAGGGAGAGGGCGTCGCCTTCACCGGAACCGGTACCGCCGAAGATCCCTACGTTATCGAATCCGCGGACAACCTTATTTATCTGCAGAAGCAGGTAGCCGACGGCAACGACTACGCCGGCAAGCTCTTCGCCCAGAAGAACGATATCGATCTGGGCAACAAAGACTGGACCCCGATCGGAGATTCCGGAAAGAAATTCGCCGGAGTATACGACGGAGCCAACCACAAGATCACCGGTTTTGCCGTGACCTCTCCCAAGGGATATGTCGGACTTTTCGGATATATCAAGAGCAACGGAGCCGAGGCCGGCATAATGAACCTCACCATCGAGGGCAAGATCGAACTTGCGACTCTCGAAGCCGATTCCAACATAGGCGCCTTTGCCGGTTACATTGAGGGTACCGCTCAGGCCGGAGTGAAGGAATACGCCGCCAAGGGATACAATCTCGTATCCAACGTCAATATCACCGTCAACGACGGCGGCAACAAAAAGCAGCCGAGAATCGGCGGTATCTTCGGACAGGCGACTGCCTGCGAGCTTGAAAACATCACCAACAACGGAACGGTCAGCTCCGAGAACAATCACGTGTCGCGTACCGGCGGTGTCATCGGTCAGACCTGCAGATCCAACATCAGGGCTGCCGTCAACAACGGCGACGTCACCTCGGTTGTAAAGACCGCCAACGACGTACAGACAGCCGGCATCGCTTCCGTTCTCACCTACTACGGCGGCGACGGAACTCTCTTCGAGAGATGCGTCAACAACGGAAAGATCACCGGTATCAGCGAAGGCGGACAGGTCAAGATCGGCTCGGTCTTCGCCGGTGTCTGGGACGGCACCAACCCGAAGGAAAACACCGTCAAGACGACCGTTTCCAAATGCGCCAACACCGGAGCGATCTACGCCGAATGCAAGGATCCCGCTAAGAACGACCTCACCGGAGGTATCTGCTCCTACATCACCAACGGCGGCGTAACCATTGAAGACACAGTCAACGCCACGAACGACATCGTCACCAAGGGCGCTTTCGGAAACAAGGAAAATGCCAAGATCGGCGGCCTCGTATTCAACCTGAACGTCAGCGGTCAGCCCGAGGTCAACCTCGTCAAGAATTCGATGACCGTTACCCCGAACTACTACGTCGGCAAGGGATTCACCGAGGAGAACGTTAAGGTCAGCGCCACCGCCGAAGAGGCAAAGGCCGCTGTCGACGCGATAGTCGCCCTGATCAAGCCGGTCGACGCAGCGAGAATCGCCGGGCTTTCCGCTCCCGCTTCCTTCTACGCCACCGCTCAGGAGCCCACTCCCGTGACGCCTCCTCCGACAGGTGACTCCGTCATCATCTACGCGACTCTTGCGGTTCTGTCCCTCGGCGCGGCTTCCGCTCTGATCCTCAGAAGAAAAGAAAACTGATAATATCGGTTCCGCAACCGCAATAACCCGGCGCCGCCGTCCATCGGGACGGCGGCGCCGGGTCTGTTTTACGGCGAATTTTAAGGAAGCGCCGAATAATTCGCGTACGTAGATTGGCGAGAGCATTTTTCGTCTGTTTTCGTGAGAAATCGCAGGAAAACAGGCGGTATATGCAAATCGGG
>CACZSP010000148.1 GCA_902783905.1 uncultured Ruminococcus sp. | reverse complement strand
GGTTTTGTTTCCCGGATCGGGATTACCCGATGCGGGCTCCGGCGACTGCTGTCCCGGGAACATTCCCTTCCCGGCCGCGAGCGTTTCTGTGATCCTGTCCGCGTCGGTCGCGGCAGCCGTGAAGCTGATAACGTTGATCAGGACGAGTATCGACGCCAACATAACGGTCACGGCAAGCATCGTGTACGCGATAAACTTTTTTCTTGCTTTATTCATGGACGTCTCCCGCGTTTCCGGTCAGTCCGGAAATCAGTTCGATAAGTTCTTCGGGGTAAAACGGATAGGCAATCGTTTTGTCGCAGCGGGGTCCGAGCCCTTCGGCGGAGAACGCCTTTTTATCCGAAACGAGTATTATTACGGGTATCTCCCTTAATTCCGCCTCGGAACAGAGATCCGATACCGAAGCCGGAGGGACCGACTGGTCGGTCACAACGACGTCCGGAGGATCCGACGCAATCCCGGACAGCCCCTGGACGCCGTCGAAGGCTTCGGTAACCGCCAGTCCTCGGTCTTTCAGAACTCTTGACAGGGCGGACAGAAGATCGCGGTCGGTAACAACGAGCAGTATTTTAGTCATTTCCCTTCGCTCATTTCGTCTTTGTACCGCCGGGAAGACGGAAAGATATCATTAACGGAATCATCCCTTTCCCGGCTTTTCAAACGTATTATAATCGAAAAAGCTGAAATAAAACTTAAAAAATCGATAAATCTTTACAAATAATGAAAAATATGATAAAATATCCGGGAAAATCAGTGAAGGCAGAATTTCAATCATGAAAAAAACCGAAAAGCCTACGCTTCAGGAAAAGCTCTCGAAAAGGAAATACAAAACTCCGAACCCTGCGGTAACCTTTTTCTACAATCTTATCGGTTCGACCGTTCTGCTACCCAAATACGCCCCAAAAATCGAAATAATCGACCGGCTGCCCAAAAAAGGGGCGGCCATTATCGTGTGGAACCACCTTTCGCGCCTTGACCATCTTTACACCATGAAAGCGGCGTATCCGCGCGGATACAATATGGTCGCCGGCTACAGCGAATTCTTCAGAGCGCATCTGCACACCGTCTTCCGCCTTAACCGGATTCTTCCCAAAAAGGTTTTCGAGCAGGACATTCCAGGAATCAGGGCTATTAATTCGGTGCTGAAACAGGGCGGGATAGTAACCTTTTCCCCGGAGGGAATGAGTTCAATCTACGGCACCAGCCAGCCCGTCGTCCCCGGATCCGGTAAATTCATCAGATTTTACAACGTTCCGGTGTATTTTCTTGAAATGCGCGGGCAGTATCTGACCTCCACAAAACACTTTCTTGAAGAGAGAAAGGGACGGACTGAAGCGCGGCTGCGTCTGCTGTTTACGCCGGAGCAGCTCGAGGCGATGACGCCTGAAGAGATCGACGCAAAGCTCAACGAAGTATTCCGGCACGACGAGTTCGAATGGACGAGAAAAGAGCATATCAGATGGCAGATGCACGGGCACAGCTGCGAGCATCTCGATGAAATATGCTACCGCTGCCCGAGGTGCGGAACGGATCTTTCAATGCACGCAGAAGGCGACAGGATCGTTTGCACAACCTGCGGCAACGGCGCCGTTCTTAACGACTAGTACGGGTTTGAACCGTTCGATCCGGATTGTACAATACCCGTATCTCCGTCGAAATGGGTCGAACTCGAACGGCTCGACGTGATAAGGAAAATTCGGGAAAACGCCGGCTATTCATTCTCCGAAAAGGTCACCGTCGGATATCTTCCGCCCTATAAATACGTACCGAAGGAGATGACGAGCGTACCGTGCGGCGATGGTGTAATCACCTTCGATCACACCGGAGTCAGCTTCAGCGGAACAAAACTAGGCGAACCTTTTTCTTTCACTCTCCCCTACTCGATTCTTTATTCGCTTGTCATAATGACGAGCACTGCAAAATTCGCTCTGTACGTCAACGGCGAGTTTTACGAGTTCACGCCCGAGAGGCGCTCGGTCGGCAAGATGCTGCTTATCACCGAGGAGATGCACCGGCTTCATTTCAACGTCTGGAAGAATTTCCCGTGGAACGACTGGATGTACGAGGGACTCGAACTCGGCATCGACGCCGAAAAGGATTAAATCGTCTTCTTTTCACGTTTTTTTAAAAATCTCTATTGACAATTCTGCCTGTTTGCGGTATAATATTCCCCGTCGCTGAAAGGCAGCATAGCGGTATCGCCAAGCGGTAAGGCAACGGACTCTGACTCCGTCATTACCTAGGTTCGAATCCTAGTACCGCTGCCAAATATGATAAGGGAGGCACAGAGTGCCTCCCT
>CACZSP010000147.1 GCA_902783905.1 uncultured Ruminococcus sp. | reverse complement strand
CTTGTACGCGAGATCCTCGGAGTACCGGATTACGAGATTCTCAGCGGCGGGGACTACCGCTCGGAAAAACTTGACGACGCTGTGTCGCGAAGAGAAAAGCGCGAGCCGCTGCAGTATATTCTCGGAAAATGGTGGTTTTACGGCAGAGAGTTTTACGTGGACAGATCCTGCCTCTGCCCGCGGCCGGACACCGAAACGCTGGTTGAAGCCGCGGTAAAGGAGATACCGGAGGGCGGCACCTTCTGCGATATCGGGACGGGGAGCGGAGCGATAGCCGTATCGGTGCTCTGCGAGAGACCCGACCTTGCCTGCGTTGCCGTCGATATATCCCCGGGAGCCCTTGCCGCCGCCGAAAAAAACGCCCGGAAGCACGGAGTCTTTGACAGATGCGCTTTTGCGATTTGCGACGCCCTCGATCCGGAAAAGCTCAACTCTCTCGGCAGGTTCGACGCCGTCCTTTCCAATCCGCCGTATATTCCGTCGGAAGAGATAAACGGGCTTTCTCCCGAGGTCTTGAGCGAGCCGCGCGCGGCGCTCGACGGAGGAGGCGACGGACTTGATTTCTACCGTTCGATCCTTTCATGCGAAATGCTGAAGGACGAAAAATCGTTTTATATGTTTGAGATCGGAAAAGGTCAGTACGGCGGCGTTCTGTCGCTTGCCGCCGCAAAAGGATTCGGCGCGACGCCTTACCTCGATCTTTCCGGAATAAAAAGAGTGATAAAAATCAGATGAAAATCGAAGTGTACGACAGCACCCTCCGCGAGGGGGCCCAGAGATCCGGAGTCGTCTTTTCGGATTACGAAAAACTGAAAATAATAACCTGTCTTGACAGTCTCGGAACGTCCTATATCGAGACCGGCTTTTTCTGCGCCGCCGACGCGGAAGCCCTTTCCGCTCTCGCCGAAAAAGCGCGCACCGAAAGGAGCGTCCTGTCGGCCCTTTGCGCCACGGTACGCCCGGGGACACGCGCGTGCGACGATCCCGTCCTGCGCTCACTCGCCGCGTCGCGTTATCCAGCCGCCGCCGTCGTCGGAAAGGCGTCGGCGTCTCAGGTCTCGGAGGTCCTCGGAACGACGCCGGAGGAAAATCTCCGGATGATCGGCGACACCGTCTCTTTTCTGAAAAAAAGCGGGAAGACGGTATTTTTCGACGCCGAGCATTTCTTCGACGGATGGAAAGAGAACAGCGAATACGCCCTTGCGTCGGTCACCGCCGCCCGCGCCGCCGGAGCGGACGCGGTCGTCCTTTGCGACACAAACGGGGGAAGTCTGCCGCGCGACGTCGGAGAGGTGACGGAAAAGGTCTGCCTCGCCCTGCCCGGGACCGCCGTCGGTATACACTGCCACAACGATATCGGAATGGCCGACGCGTCGACCGTCGCCGCAGTATGCGGGGGAGCGTCGCACGTACAGCTGACGGTGATGGGGATCGGCGAGCGGTGCGGCAACGCCGACCTGACGACCGTCGTCCCGGTCCTTCAGCTGAAGCTCGGGCACTCCTGCATTCCGGACGACGGAATGAAGCATATAACCGAAATCGCCAGAAAGATCTGTCATACCGCGAATCTCGGCTTTGACGAGTGCGCCCCGTTCGTCGGAGAATTCGCTTTCAGCCACAAGGCGGGGATGCATATCGACGCGCTGCTCAAGCAGTCGGACAGTTTCGAGCATATAGATCCTTCACTTGTCGGAAACCGCAGGACGCTGGTCGTCAGCGAGCTTGCCGGAAAGGCGGCTGTCCGCGAAATGCTCGTCCGATTCGGGTACGAGGTCGAAAAGGACGATCCGGTCATCGGCAGGGTACAGCGCCTTCTGCGTTCATCCGAAGCCGCCGGAATGCAGTTCGACAGCGCCGAGGCGTCGCTGCGGCTCATTGCAGGGCGCGCAATGGGCGATCTTTCGGTACCCTTTGCCGCCGTCGATTACAAGCTGATATTCAGCGCCGGGGAAACGCCGGAGAGAAGCTGGTCGGCAGTCGTACGGTTCGATACGCCCGAGGAAAGCCGCGTCAGCGCCGGAGAGGGAGACGGTCCCGTCAACGCCCTCGACGTAGCCGCGCACTCGGTGCTGGATCCTCTTTTCCCCGGGATCGAAAACGTGAAAATGCTGGATATCAAGGCGCGGATCGATTCGTACGACTCGATGGCGTCGGCTTCGATAGTCAGGGTATTCGTCGAATCGGGATGCGCGGGAAAGGTCTGGCATACCATGGGGGCGTCGACCGACATTATTGCCGCCAGCTGGATGGCGCTTTGCGACGCTTACGAATATTATCTGAATTACGTGCGGGGTAAATAAGAATTGACGTCGGTCACCGTTTACTGACAGCCCCTGACGTTTACGAACCGATAAACGCTTACGCTCACAAACGAAGGAGACGCAACAATCTGCCTTCCCCCATTATCCCGACAAGAGCAGTAACCGCCAAATAAAGGCGGGGGGAAAGGGGGACCGCATGGCGGTGGATGAAGGGAAACTCTCTCCAAAACCGCGCTGCCCGGAAAATCCAAACGACTCGCCCCCCCATCCGCCTCGCATACGCTCGGCACCTGTCTCGCTGCGGCGGGCTCAGCCGGAACGGCTGACCTGGTCACTGGCGCGGCTCTGACAGCCCCCCGTTGTGTCTTCACTACCACGCCGCCGCTTCGCTACCCCAGAAGGGGAAGGCTCAGGATGCGACGG
>CACZSP010000146.1 GCA_902783905.1 uncultured Ruminococcus sp. | reverse complement strand
TGATTCTGCGACCCTCACCCGGCGCCGTACGGCGCCACCCTCTCGCTGCGGCTCGGTCACGGCGCGGCTCTGACAGCCCCCCGTTGTGTCTTCACTACCGCGCCGCCGCTTCGCTACCCCGGGGGAGGGCAACGGTCGCGACGGTCGTCCGAGTGCGTCTGTCTTTTTTCTTCCGTCTCTTTTCTCGTCCGGCACGAGCCGGACACTTCATCAGCGCCGAAGGCGCGTCTTCACTGTGAACGCCGCCAGGCGCGAAGCATTCTTGCATTTTCCTCCTCGTCATGGTATAATATTCACGTCATAAGAAAATGGCGCCAGGAGATACGATATGAAACCCGGATTCTTTTCAAAAAATCATCCTTTTACCCGCGGGATTTTTCTCGCGCTTGTGATAATTATGCTCTTTTCTTCCTGTTTCGGCGGCGAACCCGCCGTCACATCTTCCCTTCCGTCGGGCACGTCCGACGCGGCGCCTCCGGACGATTCAGGGACGGCGCCCGGAACGGAAGATTTTACGGTTATTTCGTCCGAAATCACGACTCCGGAATCCGACGATCCGGGCACGTCTGAAGCTCCCGGAACGGCACCTGAGACCGAACCCGTAACCGCCCCGGAAACCGCACCCGAAACGTCTCCCGAAACCCTGCCCGAAACTCAACCCGAAACCGAACCTGTCACTCAACCCGTGACGCAGCCCGTCACCGAACCCGTGACTCAGCCGATTACAGAACCCGTGACTCAGCCAATCACGCAACCCGAAACAGAACCGCAGACGACGCCGGTCACCGAGCCGGAAACCGAGCCGGCTTTCGCGGGATACGCTCCGCTTTCCGGCTTCTCGATTATCTTCGACGGAACGAGCCCGTTCGCTCTTTCGGGAGCTCACGAAGTAGCCGAAGCGATACTCGCCTGCTGCGGAAAAACGCTTTCGCTGCTTCCGGGATCAGGTCCAGCCGGCAGCGGATATATCACAATAGGCATTGACAGTTATCCCGAAGGCAGAGACGACGGCTGGCTCGTTCTGGCGTCGGGCGGATCCCTCTCGGTGACGGCGTCGGACGAGGCGAATCTCAAGAAGGCGTGCTCGTCTCTGGCAGCAAAAATCGCGGCCGATTCCGCCGGATTTGCGTCGCTCTCCGACGGCTGGTCGCTCTTCGGCAGCGCAGGCAATCTTTTCGCGTCCGCGGCGCAGAGCCGGGTCGAAAGAACGGCCGGAACCGACATCCGCGTGATGTCCTTCAACATCCTTCACGAAAATTACAACGACCGTCTTCCGGTATCCGGACGCGATTCTGAAGTCGCGTCGGTGCTCCTCACCTACCGGCCCGACGCCGTCGGCCTGCAGGAGGTTTCGGAGGCCTGGCACGACACGCTCGAAGCGATGGTCGGAGAGATCTATTCATTCATCCCGGATCTTATTTCGGGATCGGGCCGCAGCTACTCCACGATTATGTACGACCGTACGAAAGCGGAACTACTGGAGTACGGAACGACCGTCTACTCGCAGGGCAACAACGCGCTTTTGCGCAACCTGACCTGGGCGAGACTGCGCCGCCTGTCCGACGGCTCGGAATATATCGTGACGTCGACGCACTGGGACATAAACACCAACGCCGCGGCGCGCGTCGTGCAGGCGCGTGAGAACGGCGAGCTCAATAACGCGATGATCGCGCAGTACGGCCTGCCGATCTTCTCCTGCGGCGACTACAACCGCAACGAAGACACCGAGGAATTCACGGGCTTCATCGCGGCGACAGGGATGCGCGACTCAAAGCTGACGGCAATTTCGTCTGCACAGTTCGACCGCGCCGGAAAGAGTACACACACCGTCGGCTCGGCGCTGTCGGGAAGCACGACCGGAACCGTCTGCATAGACCATATCGTATGCACTCAGGACGTCGAAATACTCTACTACACGACGGTCGTCGACCGCGAGGCGCTCGAGGCGTCAGACCACTGCCCGATATTCGTCGACGCGCATATCGGGGCCACGAAGACCTCAACGGATATTGCCGCGGAGCCGATCCTTTCGTCTGCAGTCTTCTCGTCCGGAGAGACCCTCCCGTTTGACGGGAAGGGCACGAAGGCCGATCCTTATATCATCTCCTGCGCCGCAAATCTGCGCTATCTGCGCGACGCCGTGAACGCCGGAAACTCCTTCGGCGGAAAGTATTTCCGTCAGACCGCCGACGTCGATCTCGGAGGCGAAGAATGGACGCCGATCGGACTTCAGGGCCATCCATTCTCGGGAAACTACGACGGAGGCGGATACAGGGTGCAGGGCCTCCGTATCACCGTCGGCCGCGAACAGAACGGTCTTTTCGGGATAATAACGTCTTACAAGGGCAATCTCTGCACCGTAGCAAATCTGACGGTCGAAGGCGAAATAAATCTCTCATCCCTCTCAACCGCGGCCGACCGCGCAGGCGGCCTCTGCGGGACCGTCGGGCTGACCGTCCAGGCGGCCGGGAAAACGACGCTGGAGGGCGTTATCTCGCGCGTGAATATCACAATTAACGCGTCCTCGGGCGAGCCGAGAGTCGGGGGAATAGCGGGCTATGCCGGCAACGCGCAGATAGAAAACTGCGAGAATTCGGGCAATATTTCAATCAATCTCGAAAAAGCCGCGCGGGCCGGAGGTATCGCCGGACAGACCTCGGGCGTGACGATCGCACGCTGCCGCAACTCGGGCAAAATTAACGTCCGGAGCCAGGCCGCGACCTACGTCGGAGGCGTAACGGGTATTTACTCCTATCTTGATTTCTACTCCTCGTCGATCTCCCTCTGCGTCAACTCGGGAGAGATTATTTCACGCTCTTCGTCGAACGCGTCCTACGCCGCGGGAATACTCGGTCAGGGCTATTCATCGGGCTCGGACGTCAATCTTGCGATTACGAAATGCGTCAATCGCGGAAAGATCACCGCTGTGACGGAGAGCGGATCGAAACTTTCATACGCAGGAGGAATCGTCGCCTACTGCTCGAAGAAGAATTTCACCGTCGACGGATGCGTCAATACGAATTCGGACGTCTCCGGAACGGCTCCGTCGGGCACACGCTCGGGCGGCATATTCGGCGTGTTCAATCTGCCGTCTGCCGAGTCGTCGATCGTCTGCCGCAACTGCATGACTGTCGGCCCGCTCTACGGATACAACAAAAACAAGCTTGAGAACAACCGCGAAAAAGTGACGCAGACAGAGGCGGAAAATGCAGCGCTTGAAGCGCTTAAGTGAAAGCTGAAGACTGAAAAAAACGAATAACAAGCGACGCGTAAATCGTAATAACCATTGCGATTTACGCGTCGTTCCCGTGATGCGCCCCGGGCGCAATTCATGCCGCGCAGCGGAAAAACTCACGCGCGCCCTGCGCGCGTATATCGAATACCGCGAGGCGGTATAATCGGGGCGTATGTCACCCATTAATTGAAAGATCGCGGCGTCAAAATGAGCGGTGAGGGGACGCCTCCGCTTCGCGGAGGCGTCCCCTCACTCCTCATTTACTGCCACTATCTTTGCAGGTCGCAGAGGGGAAGGCTAGGCGCGGCGGTCCTTCGGGTGCCGCTGCCGTTTTTTCTTCAGTCTCTTTTCTCGTCCGGCGCGAGCCGGACATATCGCGTGCCGTAAGGCACACATCGAATCTGCGAAGCAAATATATCGATGTGCTGTAAAAAAGTCTGACTTTTATATCAGCCCCCTATCGACGCGATCACCGTTAACGGTTCCGGAACAAAAGCGAGATACACATTTCTAATCCCTAAAAAGAATCCGGAAAACTGTTGACAATCTCGCCGTCCTGATGTATAATAATAACCAAGGGAACACCGGCGACGGTCACCTCCTTCCGATGATTAAAAACTAACCGCCGGATTTGGAAGATTTAGGGCGGTTAGTTTTTTTACTTACGTTTATTGTTCGTCACGAGTGCGATCAGGGCAACGATAAACATTGCGAGACTGATCAGTTCGGAGAAGCTTATATCCATAATCAACGATGCCTGCGGCATCGCATAATACAACGCCATGGGCATCACCTCCTTTCGAAAAATCGGAAGGAGGAAAACTTTTTTTCACCCCTTCCGTTTAAGGAAGCACTGATTAATTCGACGCACGTATCTTGACGGCACATTTGGCGCCTGTATTCGCGTCGAAATCTTGCTAAACCGCCTGTTTAGCTGCGATTTCTCAACGAAAACAGACGAAAAATGCTCTCGCCAATCTACGCGCGCACATCAATCAGTACTTCCTTATGGAAGGAGGCGACCGCCACCGTTTCAGGTGTTCCCTCAGGGTCAGAGACCATAGATATTATACATCGTTATTAATGATTTTGTCAATATTTAATTAACAAAAAGTTAATAATCTGTTAATATAAATCCTGTTTCGGATGCGGGTGAGCGCGTGACGGCTCCATCCCGGAGGGAGCCTGAGGAGGCGACGGTCGTGCCGGCGACATTGTCGTTTTTGCAACTGCACCGTTTCGACTCGCCCCCCTCATCCGGTTTTTCCGCCGGCGTGATCAAAATGCCGGCGGAAAAACCACCTGTCTCGCTGCGGCTCGGGCACGGCGCGGCTCTGACAGCCCCCCGGGCTGTCA
>CACZSP010000145.1 GCA_902783905.1 uncultured Ruminococcus sp. | reverse complement strand
CCGCTCTGGATCGGAGCGAGGTCGTTCAGTGCTTTAGCCATCGGAGCAAGGCAGTTGGTGGTGCAGGAAGCAGCGGAAATGATCTGATCGTCGGCGGTAAGGGTCTTCTCGTTAACGCTGTAAACGATCGTCTTGAGATCGTTTCCGGCGGGAGCCGAAATGACGACCTTCTTGGCGCCTGCCTTGATGTGGGCCATGGATTTTTCCTTGCTGGTGTAGAAGCCGGTGCACTCGAGCACGACGTCGACCTTGAGCTTCTTCCAGGGGCAGTTGGTTGCGTCCTTTTCGGAATAGATCTTAATGGTCTTGCCGTCGACCGTGATCGTGCCGGCCTCGTCGTCGGCGGTCACGTCGTGATCGTATTTGCCCTGAGCCGAGTCGTACTTGAGCAGGTGAGCGAGCATCGTCGGGCTGGTGAGGTCGTTGATGGCGACTACGCTGTAGCCCTTGGCACCGAACATCTGACGGAATGCGAGACGGCCGATTCTGCCGAATCCGTTGATGGCAACTTTTACTGACATTTTGGATTTTCCTCCGTATGAATAATATTATTTTATTTTAGTTTGAGTTCTTTCGGCAAGCCCGAAAAAAACCATCGTATATTATATCAAAAATCGGAGAATTAATCAAGTGATTTTGAAAAAAATCATTGTATTGCCCCTGTGTTTTCGCGCTTTTTGCGTCCGAAAAGTCTCCTTCGAGTCAGAATGCGGAAGGCGATCAGCTTCCCAAGGCCCGAAAAGCGGCGGGGTTCCGCGAGCATCCTCCAGAGCCATTCGGCTCTGATTTTTATGAAAAACCGCGGCGCTCTCCTGATCTTTCCCGACCATACGTCGGCGGATCCGCCGAGTCCCATGGCGCAGCCGACTCCGGACAGGGTTTTGAGGTTGTCGAAAACGAAAGAGGTCTGCCTTGCTCCTCCCATGCAGACGCAAAGCAGATCGGGGTGCGCGCGGGATATTTCGGCGGCCGCCGCTTTCTCCGCGGCGGCATCGAAATAACCGTCGCGCGTCCCGGCAATGACAAGACCCGGAAAACGCGCGGCAAGCCTTCCGGCCGCTTCGTCCGCGCGTCCGGGGAGTGCGCCGAGGATATAAACGCTGCCTTTTGTCTCTGCCAGCTTTTCGATCACCTTTTCGGCGGTGCCGATCCCCGTCGTGCGGCCGGGAAGGGGAGTCCCGGCTCTTTTTGCGGCTGAAACCAGACCGTTACCGTCCGGAAGAGAAAGGTCTGCCAGCAGCAGTCCGTTCCGCAAAGCGGAATTCTTCCGGCTTTCCATTATCATAAGCGGATTGGGGGTAACGACGCAGTACGGAGGAGCGTCCGGGGAGCGACCGTTTATTCTGTCGAAGATCAGCGCGGAGGCTTCGTTCTCAGTAATTCCGTCGACGGGTATGCCGAGTATTTCGGTTCTCACGTACGTATCCTCCTTCCTTCCAGATTATCTCAATTATTGTACCACAACGCCGGGGCAAAAGCAAGTTTTTTCAGTTTTTAAATTATTCGCGTCCAAAGTGTTGAAAGTTTTCGTATTATGTGATATCATATAATAGATTAACTTTAAGCGGGGATATGTTTTGAAAATAAAAGTACTGACAAAACTTGAAAGAGGAGCTTCGCTGCCGAGGAGCGCGACTCCCGGGGCTGCGGCCGTAGATCTCCGGGCGGCCCTGGAAGGCGGTACCGTCCTGATCAAAGCGGGAGAGCGGGCGATAGTTCCTACCGGACTGTTTATCGCTCCCGAACCCGGGGACGGCGTCGTCGCCGTGATCGCGGCGCGCAGCGGGCTTGCTTCGAAAAAGGGTATCTGTCTTGCAAACGGGATCGGCGTCGTCGATTCCGACTACCGGGGAGAAATATGCGTGGCTCTTTCCAACACGTCGGATTGCGATTTCTGCGTCCGGGACGGAGACAGGATCGCGCAGCTTATGTTTCTTCCCGTACTGGCCGCCGAATTCATCGAGGCGTCAGGTCTGGACGACACCGAGCGCGGAACGGGCGGATTCGGTTCCACCGGTGTGAAGTGATGAGACTTATCCTTGCATCGTCGTCTCCGCGGAGGCGCGAGATTCTCGGACTCGTCGGAGCAAAATTCGAGGTCATCGTCTCGGACGCCGACGAGTCGGTCCCGTCGGGATGCGCTCCCGAAGACGCTGTATGTCTTCTCGCCGGAAGAAAAGCCGGGGCGGTTCTCGTCAGTCACCCGGAACTTGCCGCCGACTGCTGCATCGTTGGCGCCGATACCGTCGTCGACGTCGACGGAAGGATCCTCGGCAAACCGAAGGACAGGGCCGACGCCTTTTCAATGCTTTCCCTTCTGTCCGGAAGGATGCATCTCGTTCACACCGGTATATGCGCCGTAATGAACGAAAAAAGCGTTGCCGAAACGGTAACGACGAGAGTTTATTTCGATACGCTTTCGGAAAGCGCCATATACGATTATCTCGACTCGGGCGAACCCTTCGACAAGGCGGGAGCGTACGCCGTTCAGGGCAGGGGAGCGATGTTCGTAAGAGGCATTACCGGAGACTGGTTCAACGTGATGGGACTTCCCGCAAGATCGCTCAACCGGATGATATCTTCCGCGTTCGGGCTTTCGCTGCGTGATTTCGGCTGATACGTTTTTCATTTTTACCGCAATTCCCTGGCGTAATTCGCGACAGGTCGCAATCTGACCGAGGAATATCAATTTATTATGTCTAAACAGATCGGAATAGATCTCGGCACGTCCAACACGCTGATTTACCTGAAAGGCAAGGGGATAGTGCTGAGGGAGCCGTCGGTCGTCGCCTCCGACGTTAAAACGAAAAAAATCAAGGCGGTGGGCGAGGAAGCCCAGAAGATGCTCGGGAAAACCCCGGGCAATATCGTCGCGCAAAGGCCGCTGCAGAACGGGGTTATAGCGGATTTCGACGTAACGGCAAATATGCTGCGCGCTTTTTTCAGGAACGTGGGCGCGGTCGGAATCGTTTCGAGGCCGACGGTGATAATATGTGTTCCGAGCGTCGTTACCGAGGTCGAACGAAGGGCGGTCGAGGACGCGACGTACGAGGCGGACGCCAAGGAGGTTATGCTGATCAGCGAGCCGATGGCGGCCGCGATCGGGTCGGGACTCAAGGTGGACGGACCGCGAGGGGCGATGATCGTCGATATCGGCGGAGGCACCACCGAGGTTGCCGTAATCAGTCTTAACGGTATCGTCTGTTCGAAATCAACGGCTGTCGGCGGGAACTACCTCGACGAGGCGATAATTCAGTATATGAAGCGCGAAAAACAGGTTCTTATCGGGACGTCGACGGCGGAAATGCTGAAAAAGACGATAGGTTCGGTTCATCCCTCCGCCGACCGCGGGGAGACCGAAATAAGAGGGCGGAATCTCCGCACCGGACAGGCCTCCGTCGCGTCGGTTAATTCCGCGCTGATCAGGGAGGCGCTTCGCGAGCCGGTCGGTCAGATAATCGGAGTTATCCGGCAGACGCTGGAAAACACTCCTCCCGAGCTGAGCGCCGATATACTGGATTTCGGTATTATGCTGTCGGGCGGCGGCGCGCTTCTCGGAGGCCTTCAGCAGCTGATAAACGAGAGGACCGGCGTCAGGGTTACCGTAGCGAAAAAACCGCTTGAAAGCGTGGCGCTCGGGATCGGCAGAGTGCTGGATAACCAGTATTACGACGTCATAGATTTCAGAGGCAGATAAACGGCGTGCCGCGCAACCGGCACCGGAGGACGAATTGAATTTCTGGAAAAAGCTTTTTACAAGCAGGTTTTTCATAATTACGGTCTGTACCGCTCTGCTGATTTCGATCATCCCGACCGTTCTCACGGCTATGGGGCAGGGAAGTTACGTCAGAGGGTTTCTTCAGACCGTATCAATGCCTTTCCGATGGGCTTTCACCAAAGCCGGCGAGGGACTTCGCGGATATTCCGAATACTTTACCACGATAGACAGACTCAGAGAGGAAAACGAAAGTCTGCGCCGCGAACTCGAGGAAAACAAAAGCAGGGTTTACGACGCATCGCTGATCGAAGACGAAAACCGTTTTCTCCGGGGTTATCTCGGGATAAAATCGGAACATTACGATTTTACCTTTCAGGAGGCGTCGGTAATAGGCCGTGAGGCAACCGCCTATTCGGTCGTATACACTCTTTCGGCGGGAAAGATGTCGGGAATAGAAAAGGAAATGGCGGTGATTTCCGACAGCGGACTGCTGGGATATATATCCGAAACCGGTACCGTATGGTCCAGGGTTATCGCCATCACCGAGGTCAGCGCGGCAGCCGGTGTGTTTATCGAGCGGAGCGGAGCGGCCGGACTCGTACGCGGTACGGCGGATCTGCACGGGAGCGGACTCTGCGAAATGATAAGGATCCCGGTTGACGCCGACGTCAGACAGGGCGATATGGTCGTTACGTCGGGAGTAGGCAGTTTTTACCCGAGAGGGATACCCGTCGGGGAGGTCATCGAAGTCTCGACGGATCCCGCGACAAGGCTGCAGCGGGCGACGGTAAGGCCCTACGCGGATTTTTCCCGCGTCTCAAGGGTTATGGTGGTTACCGGCTATGCCGGGGAGGATACGACGGATGAATGAGCAGACCGAACGCCGGCGCGCAATCTCCGACATTCCCGGGATAGTTGTCAGGTGTATCGTATTTTTCGTTTTTATTTTCCTCACGGCGGCTTTTCAGTCGTCATTTTTCGGGGCAGCCGGATTTTTCGGCAGCGTTCCGGATCTTGTTCTCTGTGCCGTGCTTGCCGTCGCAATCAGCGACGGCGAAAAAAGCGGCGCGATATGCGGAATCGCCGGGGGCGTCCTCACCGGTGCCATGGGAGGCGGCGGCACCGCGTTCCTTCCGCTGTTTTACTGTCTGATCGGTTATTTTGCCGGATATATCGCGTCGAGGACGATCAGAAAAAACCTGATTTCATGGACGGTCTATATCGTCCCCGCCGCATTCCTTCGTATGTGCTACGGTGCGTTGTATATGGCGGTTGCCGGAGATCAGGCTCATTTCGGAAGGATTCTCTCTTCGATGCTCCTTCCCGAGTTTGTGCTTACCGTAGTTTTTTCATACCTGATTTATTTTGTTTCGTTTATCGTGATGCTCCCGCTCCGGAGCGGCAGGGATCGCAGAGGAAAGACTGAAAATGAATGATTTTTATGATTCCGGGCTTGGCGGACAGGATCCGGTCATACAAAAAAAAGAAACAAAAAAGGTTTTTTCGATTATCGGATTTGGCGCCGCGGCGGTGATTGCCGTTCAGATCCTTTTCGGGGTACTGGCGGGATTGCTGATAAAAAACGCCGTTCTTCCTGAGGACTTTTTTGATCTCGGCGGCTGGAATTATTATTTGTACGCGGTAGCGGTCTACGTCGTCTCTTTTTCCGCAGGCATCGCGATACTCTACCGAACCTGTTCGAAAAGGGAAAAAAACGCCTGCGTCAATGAAAGGCCGGGAGCCGGATTCGTAATCCTTTCGCTTGCCGTCGTTTTCACGATGGTGTATTTCGGGTCAGTTATCTCAAACGTAATCAACGTTCTCTTTTCCGCGGTAGGCAACCTGGAGTCCTCGCAGTCGATTCCGGAGCTCACCGGAGCGGCGGATACCGTCGGATTTTTCGTTCTGACTGTTGTCATCGCGCCTTTTATCGAAGAGTTCTTTTACAGAAAACTGATAACCGGAACTCTTGCCCGGTGGGGATGGAGGACCGCGCTGCTGCTCGGTTCGCTGCTTTTCGCGTCTTCCCACGGCAATATCGAACAGTTCTGCTACACATTCACGGTGGGGCTCGTATTCGGTTACGTTTATCTTTATACCGGCAGGCTCGGGTATTCGGTGCTGCTTCACGCGCTGTTGAATTTCATCGGCGGTTTCCTTACGAATCTGGTCAATTCTTTTCTTGCCGATCCGGCCGTTTCCCAGGGAATGCAGGATATTTACGATAAAATCTCGTCTTATTCAATGGGAGCGGAGGCTCTTAGGTCGCTCGGCGAACTGCTGCCGTCAGCCCTTCCGGCGATTATCGCGGGAGCGGTCATCCAGTCTTTGTCTCTCGGACTGACTCTTTCCGGAGCGGTAACGCTTCTTTTCTTCCGGAAGAGGATCAGACTGCTTCCGGGCCCTTCGAAACTCGAAAAAAAGGAAATCGGAGATACCGTTTTCCTGTCTCCCGGTATCGCGGTGTTTTTCCTGCTTGCAGTCGTTGCTCTGGCTCTTTCTTTCGCTCAGACGGCTGGCTGAACGCGAATTAAGGCAATACCGCACAATTCGTGTGTGGAGATTGCCGAGTAATTTATGTGCCTGTTTCGGCTGAGAAATCGCAGGAAAACAGGCAGTTTTTCAAGATTTCGACGCCAAAACAGGCACGGAAAGGACCGGCAAGATCCGTGCATCGAATTGTGCGGTATTGCCTTAAAACAATGAAACGTGAAGATACGAAAAAAACCGCTGTAAAATCCTCCGGAAGGCCGGAACCGGCTGCCGACGCGACGAAATCCGCAGGGTTCCGCAAATGGCGGATGCTTGTACTGATTATTCTTTTCGCGGTGGTTGCCGCCGTTTACACGGTAACTCTGGTCAGGATAGTCAACGACCGTGCAGCGCCGGAAAAACAGCCTGAAAAGACCTACGTCAGGACGTCGAAGATTTATTCGGTCCGCGGAGAGATATTCGACAGGAACGGGAAACCCCTCGTAACCAACGAATACAGCTATTCGCTCGTGCTCGAATACGGAGGAATGGCGCCCACGTACCAGCAGGAAAACGAAGAACTTCTCAAGCTCTTCGAGGCGATTGACAGGGCGGGCAGGAGAAAAGATCTGAAATTCGATTACTGTCCGTTCATAGGAACCTACCCCGCCCTGTATTTCGATTCGGTCCTTTGCGGGACTCCCGCCGTTTCCTCGAGACTTTCCAGGATAAAAAAAGATCTGTCGCTCCCTGAAGATTCCGGAGCCGAAGACCTCGCCGCGGCGCTTTGCGTAAAGTATTCGATTACCGACAAAAACGGTGAGCCGCGTTATTCCGGCAGCGAGACGACCGATCTTCTGTTCATCAGGTATGAAATGGAAGCCGAGCAGTTCGCGCCGGACCAGCCGCTTTATCTTCTGCGCGAGCTTACCGAAGAAGAGATAACCGCTTTTTCCGAGACCAAGATCGTCGCGATCGGTATTAAACCTGAAGTCAGCAGGGTTTACGGCTATCCGGGCAGAGCTTCCCATATTATCGGAAGGACCGGAAAGATCTTTTCCGAGGACGTGGATTATTACGTCTCCCTCGGGTATCCGGCAAACGCGACGGTCGGCATTGACGGAGTCGAAAAAGCATTCGAAAGCATACTTCACGGCGTAGACGGGATAAAAGAGATTGAATACGACGCCGACGGGATGATCGTGGCGGAACGCACGGTCAGGGAACCTGTCAACGGAAAGGATATTTACCTGACGATCGATATAGATCTTCAGGGAGCCGCGGAGGAGGCGCTCCGCTCGAATATTTCGAAGATCAGCCGGGAAGCGATCGCAAACAATCAGAAAAACGAGGGAGAGGACTGCGACTGCGGCGCGATAGTAGTACAGAACGTTTCGGACGGCGCGATACTCGCGCTGGCGTCATATCCGTCCTTCGATCTTTCTACGTTCGGAACGGATTATCCGGAGCTGGCGAAAGATCCGCTGAAGCCGCTCTTCAACAGGGCTCTCGAGGGAACCTACGCTCCGGGTTCGACCTACAAGGTCTGCGTTGCCGCCGGCGCGCTGATGGACGGCACGATAATGGCCGACGGAAGCGCGTTCTCCGCCGGGACAATTATAGACACCAAAGGCAAATACACCTATTACGACGACTATCAGCCCGCCTGCTGGCTTTACGCCTACGGACAGGCGTCTCACGGCCCGATAACCGTAACCAAGGCCATCGAGGTTTCCTGCAACTATTTCTTTTACGAGCTGGGCAGGCAGATGGGGATAAACCGCATCAGCGAGCACAGCAAGGAGTTCGGACTCGGCCAGAACACCGGAATCGAACTGCCCGAGGCGATCGGAAATCTTTCCGACCGCAACTATGCCGAAAGCAACGGGATTACCTGGACGGGAGGACTGACGATAGCGACGGCAATAGGCCAGGCTTACAGCAAATTCACGCCGATCCAGCTTGCCGGGTATCTTGCGACCGTACTGAATTCCGGCAAGAGATACGCTTCACATCTTCTTTTGTCATCGAAATACTACGACGGAAGCGGGTACGAGATCTTTCAGCCGGTCGTCCTGTCGGATTCAGGGATGAGCCGGTCGGTCAGGGACGTGCTGGTGAACGCAATGAGCCGAGTCGTCGACGAAAACGCCTCGGTCACGGCATTCGACGGATTCGACGTCAAGGTCGGAGGAAAGACGGGTACCGCCGAGGTCGCCGGACAGAGTCCGAACGGTGTGTTTATCGGGTTCGCTCCGCTGAACGACCCGGAAATTTCGGTTGCGTGCGTGCTTGAAAAAGGCGCTCACGGCTACAATGCCGCATTTCCGGTCAGAGACGTAATGGAAGCATATTTTCACGGTGCCGAAGGGAATTACGACAATGAAAACTGATTTTTTGAAGACCTTACTTCTTATGCTGCTTGTATCGGCCCTCGCCGTCTGCGCGGTATCCTGCGGGACCGAAAGCGGAGAAGACACCGATACCGGGCTAACGCAGGAAAACACGACCGGGGAGCCCGCAGAGCCGCTGTCGTTCGATTTCTCGGACAACAACGTCAGCATCCAGATAATCTATCCGCTTGATGCCAACGAGGAATTCGTAAAGGCGTGTCATTCTCTCGCGCGATCACTCAAAAACATCACGGGTAAAACCTTCGAAGTTACTCCCGATTATTACATCGGCGGCAGGCAGTACGATCCGGACAAGCCCGAGATACTTGTCGGACTGACCAACAGGCCGGAAAGCGAAACCGCGGCGGCAGGCCTCAGGACAAGAGACTACACCGCCGGGATTTCCGGAAAGAAATTCGTTATAGCGGCGCAGACGGTGTCGGCGGTTAACGGCGCGACCGGCGCGCTCATTTCGGTGCTGACCAGAAACCGCTCGGCTGACGAAAATTCGAAGTCCGTATTTTACGAGACCGACAACATTTCCTTCATATATTCCGGCTACAGGCTAACATCCCTGAAGATAGGCGGGAAAGACGTCGCCGGAGGGTATGTCGGCTTCTCCCCCGACGGGCTTTATTCCGCCGAAAGGTACGCGAGGATTTTCGGACAGTGGATGACCGAAAAGGGCGGATACGGCCTTCCGGTTTATTCGACAAAAAGAGCTCCGGAGTCCGATACCGCCATCGTCTTCGAATCTCTGCCCGCCGGAGGAACCGAAAAACACGATTTCGAAATTTCGGTTAACGGCGGAAAGCTGATTCTGAAGGCCTCGTGCGTACACGGATTCGAAGACGCGTACACCTACGTCACGGGAACGCTGCTCAAGGGAGACGTTTCACTCGAAGAGGGCTTTACGTACAGTGGGAAGGGAACCGTTTTCGACGATTATTACGACGTGCGCGACGGGGAATACCGCATTATCTTCAACAATATCCTGGGCAACTGCGATACGTCGACCTATCCTACCGACACGAGGAATATGATGATTTCCGAGCTCCACGTCGAGGCTCTTCCCGACGTTGTCTGTCTGCAGGAGTGCTCGGCAAACTCAAGGACCGGTCGCAGTTATATAAGGGCGATGAAGGATGCCGGATTTGACGAGGTGACCGCCGAGATGCCGTCGGGCTACACCGTCAACTATACGCCGGTTCTGTACAGGAAGGACGTGCTTGAGCTGGTCGATTCGGGGTACCTCCCGTACAGTGACGGGGCGGGGGACAAGTCCAAATCGGCATCCTGGGGAGTGTTCAAAACAAAGAACGGCGAACTGTTTGCCGTCGTTTCGACGCATTTCGCCTATAAGAGCGACACATCAGGTCAGGCTGCGCGTCTCAAGGACGCGGAACAGATTTCCGGACTTGCAAAAAACATTGTTGCAAAGCATTCCTGTCCGGTGATAATCGGCGGAGACCTTAACTGCAATATCTCTTCCGATCCTTACAAAATCCTCAAAGACAGCGGATTTACCGATATTTATGACGTTGCAAAGAAAGCGACCAATACCCGCACACATCATTCATATCCCGAATTCAACACCCTTCTCGGCATTTACGACGGTATGACTCCTCCGTCCGGCGCTTATTCGGCGGCGATAGATCATGCTCTCGTAATGCAGGGAGACGGACTGGAATTCGCAAGATTTGAAGTGGTGACCGATGATTACGCCCTCCTGTCAACCGATCACTGCCCGATCATAGTCGATTTTAATATAAAAGCGAAATAATAATAGATAAACGCTTGTATTATTTCGCTTTATGTGGTATAATATTAACGTTGCGGTTAGATACGGCAACAATCATTCTGTCTGAAAAAGACGCGAGGGGAGGGATATCAATGCCGGAAGTCAAAGTCAGAGAAGGCGAATCTCTT
>CACZSP010000144.1 GCA_902783905.1 uncultured Ruminococcus sp. | reverse complement strand
GCTTCTGTACCTCGGCGTTCTGCACCTGAACTCTCCGGACGAAGGGAAATATCCGGTCCGCGGAGTGGACCTGTCGTCATATCAGGGGGCGGTCGACTGGGACCTGCTTGCCCGGCAGGGCATATCGTTTGCTTATATCAAGGCGACCGAGGGCTCGTCGCTCGTCGATCCCTGCTTCGGGGCGAACTGGACGGCGGCCGCAGGGACCGGCCTTCGCATCGGCGCTTATCATTTTTTCAGTTTTGAATCGCCGGGCGAAACACAGGCAGAACTCTTCCGCTCGACCGTGAAAGAGGTCCCGGGAATGCTGCCGCCGGCGGTCGACGTCGAGTTTTACGGGGATTACGGGTCGGAAAAGGACATCGACGTCTCCGCCGTGAAGGCCGAACTCCGCGTTTTTGTCGACAGTCTGGCAGGAGAATACTGTTTGAAGCCGGTCATCTACTGCGACACGCGGTCTTATGACGCTCTTGTCAGAGGGGGCTTCGACGACTGCGACATATGGTTCAGGAGCGTGTATTCTAAGACCCCCGACGGGATCGGATGGACCTTCTGGCAGTATTCGAACAGGCACCGGCTTGAAGGTTACTCGGGTCGCGAACGGTATATCGACATGAACATATTCAACGGGGATGCCGGCGCGTTCGCGGCATATCCCGGAAAGGAAGAGTAATGAAAGAACTTATCGGATTTTGCGGACTCGACTGCGAGATGTGCGAGGCGAGAATCGCGACTTTGAATAACGACGACGGACTGCGGAGGAAGGTCGCCGCAGAGTGGTCGGCGCTCAACGGCGTTGAGATCACGCCCGAAATGATAAACTGCGAGGGTTGCAGAGTCGACGGAAAAAAGACGCCCTATTGCGATTTTCTCTGTCCGATCAGGAAGTGCGCTTTGAAGAAAAAAATCGAAACCTGCGCCGCCTGTGCGGAAATGAAGAGCTGCGAAAAGCTCGGGCAGATCACCGGCGGCAGCGCCGAGGCAAGGAAGAATCTGAGCAGATATGGAACTGAAGTTTGAAGATTTCTGCAGGGGTTACGTTACGGAGGATCCCGCCCGGGAACGGGAAGATCTTCTCTGCCTTAGATCCCCCGACGCCGATATAGGCGGAGGAAAAATAACGGTTTCAGATATTGACGTTCTCGCCCGGTATCCTGAAATGCGATCGGTCAGGATCATGGGCCTCAGTCAGGATACTTTTGAATATTTCATCAAAACCTACGGCAGGCAGTTGAGATCGGTATCGTTTTTTAAAAACAAGCGAGTGGAAGACTGGTCGCTGTTGGGGACGCTGCCGGATCTTGAATACGTTTTCTGGTTCTGGAATCAGAAAATCGATAAACTTTGGGATATGAGCGGAAATCTGTCGCTGAAAGGGCTGTGTATCAATGATTTCACAAGGATGCACAGCATAGAGGGCATCGGCAGAGCCCCCGCGTTGAAATATTTTTCAATAGGGAATGCTATCTGGGACAAATATGAAGCGGATTCTTTCCTTCCTCTTGCCGGATCAGGCGTGTCTCACCTGTCCTTCAACGGCAGACACATTCTTGACGGAAACCTGAGTTTTCTGGAAAGAATGCCGGAACTTGAACGGTTCCTCGTGTCTGAGAAGGAATTCACGACCGAACAGACGGCCTGGGCTGCGGCTAATTTTCCGCGTCTCGGAAAGGATTTTCAGGCAAAACACGACGGTCAGGTTTTAAGTCGCGGTGAGTTTTGCCCCGGAGCGTTTATTTCCGGGAGGGGAAAGCCCAATCTTTCCTACGAAAAAAACGCCGCAAGGATCCGGTATTACGTTGAGGAATTCGAAAAGCTGAAAAACAGATACCGCGGACTGTCATACGCCGAGGCGTTCGGCTCTTCCGAAGGAAACGAATGATATGGAAAAAACTGTAAAGATCACGAACAGATACCTGTGGATCCCCTACGGCAGGGACGCCGCCCCGGTAAAGCTTCATTTTTGGGCGGACGAAGAAAAGATCGGCGAGGCCGACGTAAAGATCGCGAAGGGCGAGCCGGACTTTTGGTTTGCCGCCGATATGAAGGAATACACGGGCAAAGAGATAGTTATCCGGGGAGATTTCGACGAAGGGTTGTGCGTGCGGCTCGTCTGCCGCCCAGACAAGCCGACGGTCGATTACCCCTACCGGCCCGAACTGCATTTCACCGCCGAAGCGGGCTGGATCAACGATCCCAACGGTCTTGTCTTCTCGGACGGAGTCTATCATCTTTTCCACCAGTGGAACCCCTACGGCACCGTTTGGGGCAACATGCACTGGGGACACGCGGTCAGCCGCGATCTGATAAACTGGACCCGGTGCGGCGCGGCGCTCTGCCCGGACGACACCGGGACGATGTATTCGGGATCGGGTCTGAAAGACGAAAGGAACGCCGCCGGTTTCGGGAAAGACGCACTTCTGTTCTTTTACACCGCGGCCGGCGGGAACAATCTCTGGTCCGCCGAACGCGGCGCGAAACGCACCCAGCGGATCTCCGTTTCGACCGACGGCGGCAGGACGCTTGAAAAACGCGGCTGCGCCGTCGGGCATATAAAAGGCGGAAACCGGGACCCGAAGGTCTTTTATCACGAAGAAAGCGGCGGGTACGTCATGGCGCTTTTCCTCGACGGTAACGAGTTCGCTCTGCTGCGCTCTGCCGATCTGCTTCACTGGACAGAGACCCAGCGCTTCGAGGCGGAAGGCATGCGCGAGTGCCCCGATCTCTTCCGGTTGTCCTTCGACGGCGGGGAGAAGTGGATCTTCTGGTCCGCCGACGGCTATTATATGACGGGAAGTTTCGACGGATACCGCTTTGCGCCCGACAGCGGGGTCCTTTCCGCGTACGGCACGAAACTGCCCTACGCGGCGCAGACGTATTCGGGAGTCCCGGACAGGGTGATAAGCGTCGCATGGCTCCGGACGAAAAACGACCGGGGCGGCTTCAGATGCATGATGTCGGTGCCGGCTGAGCTGTCGCTGAAAGATACCCCGGACGGCCCGCGGATCGCCTTCCGGCCGGTAAGGGAGCTTTGGGACCAACTGAACGTTGAAGAAAAACCGTCCGCCGCGGGAGAAATCCCGCTCGGCGGCAGACCCTGCGCGATACGCGTTGAATGGGCTGCCGGGTCCGGACCGGCAAACGTACGGATTGGCGGCGTCTGCGTAACGGTGACGGACGTATCGCGCCCGGCGGTCTTTATTGCGGATCACGGGATCGTCGAATATTACTGTTCCGAAGGTCTCGTATACGGCGCCGTCGAAGCGGAGGAGGACGTTCTCTCGAAGAGCTTCGATCCCGGCGAAGGCGCAGCAAGGATCACCCTGTACCGTTTCGGAAAGGAAAAGGAAATAATATGATTACAGATTCTTTCGACAACTCAACACCCGCGATAATCGAGCGTCGGCGCAAAGAAAACGTGCCGAAGGTCGACGCCTGCATCATTACTTTTTCCCACGAGATCGAGGCGTTCGTCAGAGACAACTTCGCCTCGGGCGAGATCGCGTC
>CACZSP010000143.1 GCA_902783905.1 uncultured Ruminococcus sp. | reverse complement strand
TGGTAACAATCCCTCCGTCGCCTCCGGTCGATTAAGGGTTGAGTCTGTCGGGACCGCGGAAGACGAATTCGGCTTCCTTGATGGAAATGCCGAGGAAAAGCATCGTCAACCGGTCGAGTCCGAGGCCGAACCCTCCGTGCGGCGGGCATCCGTAGCGGAAGAACTCGGTGTAGAATTTCACGTCCTCGGAGAGGCCCTTTTCGGCGGCATTGGCGCAGAGCTCGGCGTACCGGTGCTCGCGCTGCGATCCCGACGTGATCTCGGTGCCCTTCCATATAAGGTCGAAGCCCTGAGGGACCCCGTCCTTTCTCATGTGGTAGAATGGGCGTTTGGCGGCGTCGAAATCGGTTACGAACATAAATTCGTGTCCGTAAAGTTCCTTCGAGAGGCGGTAGGTGAGGTGCTCGGCGTCGGTCGTCAGGTCTCCCTTTTCGGATTCCGGGACGGTATATCCGTATCTTTCTTCGATCTGTTTATAAATCTCGGCGACGCTCATAACGGGGAAGGGAGTCGTCGGGACGATAACGCGGTATTCTTCGCCGTAGAGGCGGACGATGTCATCCCCGTACTTCTTTTCGACGCGGGAGATCATATAGGTCAGCATTTCCTCCTCGAGCGCCATCACGTCATGAAAATCACGGATGTAGCTGAACTCGAGGTCAAAGCCGGTGAATTCGGTGGCATGCTTGCGGGTGAAGGACTTTTCGGCGCGGAAGACGGGTGCGCATTCGAAAACACGCTCGAATCCCGCCGCCATCGCCATCTGCTTGTAGAACTGAGGCGACTGGGCGAGATAGGCGTTGCCGTCGAAATAGTCGAGACGGAAGACGTCGGCTCCCGATTCGCTGGCGGCGCCGATTATCTTCGGGCTGTGGAATTCAAGGAAATCATGCGAAAGAAGCCACTCGCGCAGAGCGGCGGTCATTTCGGTCTGGATTTTGAATATAAGGGTGTTCTTCTCGGTGCGCAGGTCGATCCAGCGGAAATCGAGCCGGGAATCGATCGCCGAGTCGGGTTTTATGGGAAGGGCGTCCGCCACCGATTCGATCTCGATGGTGCGCGGGATTATCTCGATGCCGCCCAGCTTTACGTAATCGTTGGCGACGGCGGTACCTTCGACGGTGACCACCGAATCGAGCGTGATGCGGTCGACCGCCTCGCAAAGCTCGGGGTGTTCCTCCTTGACGACGGTCACCTGAATCTTTCCGGTTATGTCGCGGATGACGATAAACGCCATCGTTCTTTTGTTGCGTATGTTTTCAACGAATCCCGAGATCCGAACCTCGGTGCCGGGAGTGATCTTTCCGATGTGTATTCTTTCCATTTTTCCGCCTTTCTCCGCGGTCGGTCCGTGACCGCGCAATCAACCATATAATTATATCACCCCGGCGGTTGAAAGTCAATAAAAAACGGTTTGGCCGGTAAACAGCAGATGTTGTCGAAAGCGAATGACAGAGTTCACGCAACTCACAGATTCAACTGTTTTATATGGTTGTAACGCGTTAATAAACGTCGCACGAGAACCCAGCCTCCATTGTTTACGCCAATTTGGCAGGGAGGTGTCGCCGTAGGCGACGGAGGGATTGTTACCAAGCCGATCAATTACTGCAGACCTATAGCGTTATCAAACAGACACGACAATCCCTCAGTCACGCGACGGGCACGTGACAGCCCCATTTACACAAAATGGCCTAAGGAAGCGGGCGATTCTTATGGCGCCCCTGTTGTATCATATAATATTTGAAATTTTTTTATTTCCCATAATCAATTTAGAGGTTTTTAATCACATCTTCGCTTTTTCTTTCCGCGCACTTGAATATTGATTCGCCCTGTGATATAATAGGTAAATCACAATAAGGAGCTCTTCGAAAAAATGGTTTCAACGAAGGGAAGATACGCGCTGCGCACCATGATCGATCTTGCCGAGCACTCTGACGAGGGTTCTGTGCCGCTCAAGGAGATTGCCGAAAGGCAGGAAATATCGAAAAAATACCTGGAAATAATCGTCAGAGACCTTGTAAAGGCCGGGCTCGTCAGGGGAGAGAGCGGAAAGGGCGGAGGATACCGGCTGACGCGCCTTCCGTCGGAGATCTCCGCCGGCGAGATCATCGAGGCGACCGAGGGACCTTTTCTGACCGTCGCCTGTCTGGACGCGGGCGCGTCCTGCCCGAAGGTCGACAGATGCAAGACCTTTCCGCTCTGGGAGGAATACAACCGGATGACGAAGGAGTTCTTCTTCTCCAGAAAACTGAGCGATCTTGTCTGACAGGTGGAAAAAGATATGAAAAACAAGGTATTATTCATAGCCGGACGCGCTCTTTCGCTCGTACTTGCCGTCGCCTGTGCGATTTCACTGTTCGGATGTGAAACAGGGCGCGGCGAAACGTCGTCGGCCGCGGATTCGGGTGAAAACGTCACGTCCGCGCAGTCGGATTACGTTACCACGGCTTCCGACGGCGGCGAATCGTCGACAGCGGCACCCGTCCCGTCCGTACCGTTCCTCGGAGGCGAGCCGCTTTCGTCCTGGTCGATAACCTACGACGGGGACTCTCCCTGCTCGGCGGGAGCTGCCCATATTATTGCGGACGCGCTTCTGAAATACTGCGGTGTCCCGCTTCGTCTGATACCCGATCCCGCCTTTACCGTTCGGAACGAGATATCGGCCCGGGCAAAGGACTCGGCGGGGCTGTACCCGGACGGAAAAGGATACGGCGTTTCGACCGAAGGCGGCAGGATGACCGTAACGGGTGCGACGCCGCTGATTCTGGAATATGCCGCGAGCCGCCTTGCCGAAAAAATAAAGGACGCGGGAAGTGAATTTGCCGCGCTGTCCGCCGGGTTTTCGCTTTCCGGAACGGTCTCCGGGGAGGATATGCTGTCGGACAGTCCTCAAAGCAGAATCGGGCGCACGTCGGGCTCGGATATAAGGATTATGTCATTCAATATCCTTCACGAGAGTTACAACGACCGTCTGCCGCTGACCGAGAGAGCAAGGAAGGTCGCGTCGGTCATCTCGGCATACTGTCCCGACGCAGTCGGACTCGAAGAGGTAAGCGCCGCCTGGCACGAATCTCTTGAATCGCTTTTCGGCGGTACTTACGCCTTCATTCCCGACGATATTCCGGGAGCCGGTCCGAGTTATTCCACCGTCTTTTACAACACTTCGAAGGCCGAACTTCTGGAATACGGAACGACCGTCTTTGCCGCGGCGACAAACAGTCAGCTCCGCAACCTGGCCTGGGCGCGTCTGCGCAGGATATCCGACGGGCAGGAGTACGTCGTGACCTCCACTCACTGGGATATAAGCACTCATCCGGACGAAAGAGTGCTCCAGGCGAAAGAGAACGGGGTGCTGACTTCGGGCCTCATCTCGAAATACGGGCTGCCGGTTTTCGCCTGCGGCGACTACAACAGAAGCGAGACCACGGCTGAAT
>CACZSP010000142.1 GCA_902783905.1 uncultured Ruminococcus sp. | reverse complement strand
GGTGTATCGGTTTTTCGGTAAGCGTTTTTTATGAAACAGCGTCCGTTTTCCCGTCGGTCCCGTATTCCGCGCTTCCGAAAGCGAGGTACGGCAGAAAAACGAAAGGTAAAAAGACTGCCGATACGCAGAAGGCGCGGGATTTCCCGAACTTCCTGCATACTGAGAAACAGAGAACGATCTTCGATACGGCGATCGTCAGTAATCCGGCAAGAACTACCGCAAGCATCCAGCCGGTCGTTTCCAGATTCACGGCAAGATAATCCGCCAGAGCGTCGCCAGGAGAGCCGGTCAGTACCGCACCCAAGATGTAAACCCAAAATCCGAAATAAAAAATATTGAACCAGACTTCCAGAAAAACGTTATAAACGATATATCCGGCAAGAAAAGCGGCGAACCACCGGCCTTTTCCGGCGACCCGGAATTTGACGAAATCTCCGTAAAACGGGATGAAGATCTTCCACCAGCCCTCGCCTGCTTTCACAAAAATGAAAGCCCATGCTATCTCAATTAATATCGAAAGCATTACAACTCCTTCATCCGGCGAGCGAAACGATCGCTTTCACCGCGTTGAAAACTCCGCTGGCAGCCATAACTCCGTACACGACGTAACGGAGTTTTTTTGCGTCCAGCTTTTTGAAAAGAGCGGCGCCGATCAGGGTCCCGACCGCCATCCCGGCGATACCCGGGAGAACAAGAGTCAGCACGTCTCGCGTCAGGAATCCCGCGCACGCCTTGACCGTTCCGGCGTACAGATTTGTTATCAGGAAATACAGTTGTATCGTCCCGACGTATTCTTCTTTTCTGCCTTCGGAGGTCTCGAGAAAGTATACGACGACCGGCGGGCCGCCCATGGCGAACAGCCCGGCCATAATTCCCGAAAGGCCGCCGCAGAAGATGCCTGTCCCGGGTCCCGGCTTTATCTTTACCTTCGACGAGAAGAAGACGAACCAAACCGACAGGACGATCATTGCGGCACCGAGAAGAAGGAAAAGGATTCCGGCGGGCGCCCGCTTCATAAACAGTACGGCGGGAACGGTAAGCACGGCGAAGCCGAGAAGCGGCCAGAGCGTTTTTTTCACGTACGCGGGGCGGAAGGCGGACGACAGGACGGTCAGATTCGATCCTATCGAAAGCAGGCTGCAGAGCATGTTCGCCTCGCCGTAAACACCGAAAACGTAGGGAAGAAACATCATTGCGACGATGCCGAAGCCGAATCCCGACACCCGCTGAACGAAGCCGGCCGCCGCGGCGGCCGCCGCGACTATGAGCGCCGCCGTCCAGAAATCGAAATTCATTTTTTTCGCTTTTTTATGAAAACCGAATGAATTTATTCAAAACTTCAGTGGATCCGTGCTTCTACCATGTCCGAAAGCTTTTTCATGCGGCCGTAAAGAGTCGCGATAAGCTCCTCGTATGGGATGCCTTCGTAAAAGACCGCCGCTCCGTCGACCGCTCTGAAAGCGCCGGTCCCCGCGCATGCGAGTCCCGAAAGCATTTCTTCGATCTGTCCCGGGTTTTTTCCCTTGAAGGTTATCTCGCGCGCTCCTCCGAACTCGGAGCAGATCTTTTCCCGGGAGAAAGGACAGGAGGCGAGCTTCGAGGCGATAAGATCCCAGTCGGCGCTGCCGTCGAAGGGAAGGATGTGAAGGTCGTGAACGCCGTCGTTGTCGTGGATATGAGTCGCGGCAAGACGGGTCGAATACTTTCCGGGGACGTCGAAATCTCTCATAAAGGCGTTCCAGTGTCCGCAGTCGAAGCAGTGAGCGAATTCGGGAACGTCGAAGCGGTCGAGCACCGAGAAGAAATGCCCGGGGAATATCGAGTTTTCGACGCAGACGGTGAAGCCGCACCGGGCTGCCGTTTCTCTTATCCTTTCATATCTGGAAAAGCCGGTGTCAGAGGGGGGCTCGGGGGTCACCTTTTTGCCCCAGGTGACGTGTACTATCCCTTTTTTCAGACCGGCGGCGGAGCATTCGGTTATTTCGCGGATATATCTCTCGCAGATCTCCTCTCCTTCGTCGCCCTCCGACCATATAAAATTGGTCCTCTCTCCGGTGAGGTGTATGTTGTCTATCGGAAGCCCGTATTTCACGCAAAGCTCGGGAAGCTTTCCTTCGCTTTCGGCGTAAGCCTTCATTCCGATGCATATAAAATCGAATCCCGCGTCTCTGATAATTCTTATTCTATCTTCGGCGGGAAGGTCTCCCTTGACGAGATAAGTGCCTATTTGCGGCATTTTTTAATCCTTTCCGGCGGGTGCGTCCGCCTGCAGAAGTTTATCCAGGAAATCATTCAGAGCTTTTACGTACGCCGGTCTGTTCTCGATACTGGATAGGCCGTGAGGAGCGTTTTCGATCTCGCAGAGGGTTACCGCCGAAGGGTTCGCGCGGTATATCTCGCGGCTCATTTCGGTGGGGACGAAATCGTCCGCCTTCCCGTGAATGAGAAGCACCGGTACCGGCGTTTTTTTCACCGATCTCACGGCGTCGCTCGAAAGAATATTGAAGCCGCCGATGAATCCCGCGATGAGAATGAAGGGATCGCACAGGTGCGGTATGCGGATCATCTTTCCGGCGACGAGGGATATTTCCTTCATCGGAGACGAATAGGGACAGTCGGCGACGATGCCGGCGACCGCGTCCGGCAGACCGGCGTCCGCCGCCATCAGCACGGTGGCGGCTCCCATCGAGATGCCTTCAAGGATAATCTTCGTCCCGGGGCCGAACCGCTCCGCGGCGTATTCCGCCCACGAGACGACGTCCCGCCGCTCGCGGATCCCGAAGGTTATCACCCGTCCGTCGGATTTGCCGTGACTGCGCTGATCGACGAGAATCACACGGTCGCCCCTGGCAAGCGCCATCTGAAGCCCTCCGCTGAAGTCGCGCAGTCCGTTCCCTCGGTATCCGTTGAACTGTATGTGAACCGGCGAGGCGTCACGTCCGGAGTAAAACCTGCCGTAAAGGCGTTTTCCGTCGTACGAGCTGATCAGGACCTCCTCGAAAGGTATCTTTACCGCGGATTCGATGAGCGCAAGCGCCCTTTCCCGGTAGGGCTCGTAGGGTCCGCCCCTGAGGACGGCGTAGGTCGGATCCTTCCTGCCGCCCGAATAAAAGGCGTAAAAAAAGATGAAAACGGACAGCGCAAGCGTAAAGGCGGCGACGGCGCCGCAGACGATCAGAGCAGGCATTCGGTCACGCTCCTTTGAAAAACGGATTGTTCAATAAAATTATACAATATTGCGGGCCGAAAATCAAGCGGTACGCTGCGCGGAAAACCCAAAAACGCGTTTTTGTCGTCTTACGTATTGACTTTTCCCGTTAAAAAAACTATAATAATTACAACTATTTTATTGAAAAGCAAAGGAAATACTGCCGTATGAAAACGAAAGCGGTAAGGATCTACGGAAAAAACGACCTCCGTCTCGAGGAGTTCGAACTTCCCGAACCGGGAGACGGCGAAATACTCGCGAAGGTCGTCTCGGACAGTATATGCATGTCGTCCCACAAGGCGGCGCTGCAGGGAGGGGATCACAAAAGAGTTCCCGACGACGTCGCAAACAACCCGGTCATTATCGGGCACGAGTTCTGCGGCGAGATACTGAAAGTCGGGCAAAAATGGGCGGGGAAATACAGCCCCGGCGAAAAATTCGCCATACAGCCGGCCATGAACTACAAAGGATCCCTCGCCGCTCCGGGATACAGTTATAAATATATCGGCGGAGACGCGACATTCGTCGTTATCCCCAACGAGGTGATGGAGACCGGCTGCCTTCTCGATTACCGCGGCGACGCCTTCTTCCACGGCTCGCTTGCCGAACCGATTTCCTGCGTTACCGGCGCCTTCCACGCCTGCTATCATACGAAGGCGGGCTCGTACGTGCATCACATGGGTATAGTCGAGGGCGGCAACCTCGCTATTCTCGCCGGAGCCGGCCCCATGGGCCTCGGCGCCATAGACTACGCCATCCACTGCGACCGCCGTCCGGGGCTTCTCGTCGTGACCGACATAAACGGGGAGCGCCTTGACCGCGCCGCCTCTCTTTACACTCCGGAGGAAGCCGCGCGCAACGGAGTGCGCCTCGTATATATGAACACCGCCGCCGTTCCCGACGCCGAGGGCGCCCTGCGCGCGCTGACGGACGGCGCGGGATACGACGACGTTTTCGTGCTCGCCCCGGTAAAGCCGCTGGTGGAGACCGCCGACCGGATCCTCGCCCGCGACGGATGTCTCAACTTTTTCGCCGGACCGACCGATCAGTCCTTCTCGGCGTCCTTCAACTTTTACAACGTTCACTATTCGTCGACCCACGTCTGCGGGACGAGCGGAGGCAATACCGACGATATGAAGGAGGCGCTCTCGCTGATGGAGACGGGGCGCATCGATCCGGCCGCCATGATCACGCATATCGGCGGACTGGGAGCCGTAATCGATACGACGCTGAATCTTCCTTCAATCCCGGGTGGAAAAAAGCTGATATACACCCACAAGGATATTCCGCTGACGGCCGTCGCGGATTTCGGAAAGCTGGGGCGGAGCGATCCGTTTTTCGCCGACCTCGCCGCCATTGTAGCCGGGAACAACGGCCTCTGG
>CACZSP010000141.1 GCA_902783905.1 uncultured Ruminococcus sp. | reverse complement strand
TCGGATCGACCGACCGCGTTACGGCGGAGAGAGCGCGCACGAAATCCTCGTCGATGTTGCGCTGCGTCTCGTTCAGCGGACACCAGCCGATTATCGCCGGATGATTGAAATCCCTGTACAGGCATTCGACCCATTCGGGTATGAAACCGGCCCAGCAGCGCGGCGCCGATGCGTCCATCACCCAGTTGGCGTGCTCTCCCCAGACGATATATCCGAGCCGGTCGCAGTGATAAAGGAAGCGCGGCTCGAAGATCTTCTGGTGCAGCCGGGCTCCGTCGAATCCGCAGGCGACCGAGCGCTCGATATCCGCGACGAGATCGGCATCGGACGGCGCCGTGTATATGCCGTCGGGATAAAAGCCCTGGTCGAGCACGAGACGCTGAAAGATTCTTCTGCCGTTAAGATATACGAAGCCGTTCCGGCATTCGACGGAGCGCAGGCCGAAGTAGGTGTCAGCCTCGTCGTCGCCGAGCGTGAGCTTCAGCGAATACAGTCTTCCCTTCCCGATCTCCCAGAGGTGTTTTTCCGCGAGCGGAATGTCGAGGAGCAGCGCTCCCGCCGAAACAGTCCCGGAGGCGCGTCCGACTTCAATTCCGCCGTATTCCGCCGCGGCCGAAACCGGTGTCCCGTCGGGAGCGGAGGCGGATATTTCGATGCCGCAGCTGCAGGAGGAGACGTTCGGAAAGATTCTGAAGGATTTTATGTAATCGCGCGGCGTTTCTTCGAGCCATACCGTCTGCCAGATACCTGTGGTCCGCGTGTAGGAACATCCGTGCGACGCGTACCTGTCCGACTGCTTTCCGGCCGCCTGGGCGTGTGAACGCAGCTCGTCCTCGCAGAGAATCGTGAAGACGTTTTCCCCGGGGACCAGATACCGCGTGACGTCGAACGAAAATGAGACGTAACCTCCGGTATGGGACGCGATCCGCTCGCCGTTTACCCAGAGAGTCGTCCTCCAGTCCGCCGCACCCACGTGAAGGAAGACCCTTCCGTCGGGATATGCGCGTTCCTCCGGCATCACGACCGTCTTTCTGTACCAGACGGCGTCGCAGAAATCGACGTGACCGAGGCCCGAAAGCTTCGATTCGCGGCAGAACGGAACGTTTATCTTCAGCGGGAAGGCGCCGTCCGGGACGCATTTTTCCCAGAGGCCTCTCTCTTTTCCGCTTTTTGAGTAATCTTCTGCAAATTCCCATTCTCCGTTGAGGTTTGTCCAGTTTTTCCGCGCGAAATCGGGACGCGGATGTTCGGTTCTCATCATTTTCGCATGCTCCGGTATAATCATAGTTTATTACATGTTCCGGGGCTGTCGGAAAAGCGCGCTTTTTCGACAGCCCCGGGAAGGTCGTACGGTCGGTACGGTTATTTCAAAATTTTACTCGCTCTTTTCGAGGATACCGGGGATGACCTTCTTGTTGAGGTTGGTATTGAGCGACTTGACCTGTCTGCCCATCTGCGACGCCCAGCTTGTTCCGGCGGCGGCGCATTTTGAAGGCATTTCGCTCATATAGAGAAGGTCGTCCGAGAAGATCCTTCCGAGGTCGAAGGCGATGGTGTCGTGAATGATGTCGAACATTCTGACGGCGTCGCCCTTGTTGTCGGTGGTGTATCTGTATTTCATGTTCGTTTCAAACAGCGCGGGAGTGGTGAGACGGTAGCCGTAGCTCGCCATGCACTCGATAACGGCGGTGGCGCGGGAAGCTTTATCGGGATCGGTTCCGCGCTCGATGCCCCAGAGGGTGAAGGGGTTGCCGACGACCGTTATGTATTCGGGCTGGTCGGTGTCGTAAAGAGGCGTGGGAAGGATCCCGTAGGTCCAGTCGACTCCGTTGAGGTTGTGGGCGGCGTCGCTGCCCTTGCCGTCGGCCGCGTATACGCGGTTCTGCATAAAGAGGGTGTTGCCGTCGGCGAACGAGTAGTTGTAGTTGGAATCGACGTAGCAGACCTCGGTCTTGATCCAGGCGCCGAGCTTATCCATGAGGTCCACGCATTTGGTGCTGGTGAAATCGTCGGAGATCTTGAGCGTGTTCACGGGATCCTGCTCGACGAGGCGCAGTCCGGAACCGGTGTAGAAGGCGTCGAGTCCGTAATAAATCGAAACGAAGCCGTATCCGTCGTCGGGATCCTTTTTACCGTTCTGGTTGAGGTCGTTGTTAACGCCTTTGGTCAGCTCGATGAGTTTGTCGATAGTCCACTGATTGCTGTCCACCAGCGGGATTGGATCCTCTATCCCGAGGTCCTCGCGCATATCCATGTTGTAGTAGATGCAGTACATGAAGTGGAGGATGTTGGTGGAAATGTCGCCCGAAACGGAATAGATCTTGCCGTTTATCGTGCAGGTCTCCAGCATCGTTTTCGGCCACCACGGCTGCGAGAAGTTAAGATACGAATTGTCTATTCCGTTGAGATTCTTGAGATATCCGCGCGAGATAAGCATGGCCGACGTGCGCGAATAGGTCGCGATAATGTCGAAATAGGTGCCGCCGGCGTAGTTGTTCTCAACGAACGATACGAATTTGGCGCGGTCTCCGTTGTCTCCGTCCTGTCCGATCCATTCAAAAGTGATGCCGAGTCTTTCCTCGGTGCGGAGGTTCCTGTTGAAGATGGCGGATTCAACGAGAGCGCCGTTGACTTCCTCTTCCTTGATATCGAACTCGGGGCGCTCGCAGTCCTGCCAGTAAAGCAGGGTGACGGGATCCTCGATATCGAAGGACATCTTTTCGGGCAGATCGTCAAGCTGGTATCCCTGGGCGTCGACCGTCGATGCTTCGGTCTGTTCGGTCGGATCGGCGGTGCTGAGTTCGGCCTGGGCCGGAGTCGTCGTCTCCTGACCGGTCGGGTTTCCGCAGGCCGCGAAGGAGAGAACGGTCAGCGCTGCGAGAATAAGGCATAAAATGCCGCTTAACTTCTTCATAGTTTGTTTTTCCTTTCCGGGATAATGTCGGGAAGCGGCGTCCCCGCCGCGATCCCGCATTAATTATATATTAATATAATTCACCTGTCAAGTTTTTTTTGCGCATACGCTTTACTTTTTGCGGATAATATGATATAATAAATGCGTATGACGCTGTCCCGGGGACGCATTACAGGCCGCGGCGCGTTTTTTTCGCGCCCACAGGCGTTTCACCCGACGTCAGCTGAGGCAGCGCGTAAATTCCATTCATGAGGTGAAAGAGCATGACAAAGGAAGAAAAGCAGGCGATCATCGCCGAATACGCCACCTGTGAAGGTGATACCGGTTCGCCCGAAGTTCAGATCGCGATCCTTACCAACAGGATCAATTCTCTCAACGAGCATCTCAAGCTCAACCCGCACGACAATCACAGCCGCCGCGGACTGCTCAAGATGGTCGGCCGCAGAAGAAATCTGCTGAAGTATCTGATGAAGGTCGATATCGAGCGCTACCGTTCGATCATTCAGAGACTCGACATCAGAAAGTAAGGGTAAACCGGTCCGCCCGGCAATTACCCGGATCAGGGGGGCGTCGGAAGCACGGCAACGTGGCCTTGGACGCCGCCCTGTTCTCTGTAAACGTCCGCCGGAGGATCAGCATTTAACAGTGCGCCCGTCGCAAGAGGGACGCGCCGTTAAGTGCTAAACCTCCGCGGAAATAATATAATATAAACGGAGGTACAGAAATGTACGAAGTCAAAAGCAAACCAATGGTATTCGCCGATCACAAGGTGTTCAACTACACCTTCGCCGGCAGGCCGCTTTCGATCGAGACCGGCCTTATGTGCGGCCTTGCCAACGGCGCCTGCATGGTAAGATACGGCGACACCGCCGTAATGTGCACCGCCACCGCCTCGAAAGAGCCCCGCGAGGGTGTGGATTTCCTTCCTCTTTCGGTTGATTTCGAGGAAAAGATGTACGCCTCGGGCAAGATTCCCGGCGGATATTTCAAAAGAGAGGGCAAACCCTCCGAAAAGGCCATCCTTTCTTCGAGAGTCATCGACAGACCCATCCGTCCCCTCTTCCCGAAGGATCTGCGCAACGACGTCGCCATCGTTCTGACGGTCATGTCCTACGATCCCGACTGCGCTCCCGAGGTCGCAGCCATGCTCGGCGCGTCGGTAGCCCTCTCGATCTCGGATATCCCGTGGAACGGTCCGGTCGCCAGCGTAGAGATCGGTCTTGTGGACGGCAAATACGTCGTCAACCCGACGGAAGCCGAAGCCGCGAAGTCGGATCTTGATCTGACCGTCGCCGCCTCGACCGAAAAGGTGGTCATGATCGAAGCCGGCGCCAACGAGGTCTCGGACGACTGCATGTTCGACGCGATCATGCTCGCCCATCGAGAGATAAAAGACCTGCTCGTCTTCGTCAACGCGATAGTCGACGAGATCGGCAAGCCGAAGTTCGAGTTCCCCTCCGGCGAGCTCGATCACGATATGTTCGACAAGGTCTTCGCCTTCTGCGAGAAGGACCTTATGGAAGCCCTCGACACCGACGACAAGAATATCCGCGACGCCCGCATGCTTCCGATCAAGCAGGCCGTCATAGAAAAGTTCGCCGAAGAGTATCCTTCCCTTCCCGATCAGTGGGCGGAGCTTGAATACAAGCTTCAGAAGAAGATCGTCCGCCGCTGGCTGCTCAAGGACAAAAAGAGGGTAGACGGAAGAGCCATGAACGAGCTCCGTCCGCTTGACGCCCGCGTCGGACTTCTTCCGAGAGTTCACGGCTCCGGAATGTTCACCAGAGGCCAGACCCAGGCTCTCACCGTCGCCACGCTGGGCACTCTCGCCGAGGCGCAGATGCTCGACGGCATCGACAGCGAAGATTCCAAGAGATATATGCACCACTACAACATGCCCGGCTACTCCACCGGAGAGGCGAAACAGATCCGCAGCCCGGGCAGACGCGAGATCGGCCACGGCGCTCTTGCCGAAAGAGCTCTCGTCCCCGTCCTCCCGTCGGAGGATGAATTCCCCTACGCCATCCGTCTGGTATCCGAAATCCTTTCGTCGAACGGTTCCACCTCACAGGCTTCGATCTGCGGATCGACCCTCGCGCTGATGGACGCCGGCGTGCCGATCAAGGCGCCCGTCGCCGGTATCTCCTGCGGTCTCATCACCGACGAGGACG
>CACZSP010000140.1 GCA_902783905.1 uncultured Ruminococcus sp. | reverse complement strand
GGTTTTTAACAGCCCCGCAACTGTCACGGCCGGGAAACCGTGACAGTTGCCGATCTTTTTCGTTTTTTGCCTGAAAAAACATCATTATATCGAGCATTTCAGGGCAAAAACGGCACGGTCTCGTGCCGAGAAAAATGTCGCAGGGGTGTTTAAAACCTCGCCTCACGAGTTTTTAAACACCCCCTTTATTATATTGACCTTTTATCCGCTCACGCATGCAGCGATGACGTTGCGCAGTCTCGGCTGAACGAACGCCTCTTTGTTGTTGAGCATGTGCTGCGCGTAGTAAACCGAAAGCTTCAGTTCGGGAGACGAGAGCAGCATCGCGCCGGCGGCGCCCGACCAGCCGAACTCGCCGACCGGCATAAGACACCCGCCCTTCGGATCGACGAGCGTCCGCACGCCGAGTCCGTAGGAATAGGAGCTGCCGAGCTGATCCCACACGAAAGTTTTTTGCTGCTTTTCATCCAGCATCGGCGTGCGCATCATTTCGACCGAAGCGTCCGACAAGATCCGCACGCCGTTCGCGCCGACTCCTTCGCAGGCGAGGGCGTCGGCGAATTTTATCATATCCCCGACCGTCGACACAAGTCCGGCTCCGCCCGACTCGTACTCGCTGCCGAGCACGTACATATTCGTCTTCGCTGTCTCCTCCGGCCTGCCATGACGGTCGTTGAAGCGGTACTGGGGCTCGAGTTCGCCCGTCTGTTTCGGATCGAAGGTCGACTCGGTCATACCGAGCGGGTCGAATATCACCCGCTTCACGTATTCGCCGAACCGCTCGCCCGACAGGACCTCGACGGCTGCGGCGAGTATATCGTGCGATAAGCCGTAGAGATATTTTTCGCCCGGCTCGAAATTCAGCGGGATCTTCGACATCGCGCGGACGGCCTCTCTCGTCGGGCAGGCGCCATGCGTTTCGTCCTTCACCCGGCGCAGCTGGGCGCTCGTCAGATTGTATCCGAAGCCCGACGTCATGCAGAACAGATGACGCATAAGCAGCGGACGCGTCGCGGGAACGGTATAGGTCCCGCCTCCGGCGAGTACGCGCAGCTCGGCAAATTCGGGAAGGATCTCGCTCACCGGCGTGTCGAGCAGGAAGAGCCCCTTCTCCATCAGCGTCAGCGCCGCGGCGCAGGTGACGACCTTCGACACCGAATAGGCGAAATATCTGCCGTCGGGGGACGGCGGCGGATCGCCGGCGGAGCGGCGGAAGACCTCTTTGTGATCGATGCAGACCGAAATATCGCAGGCGGGGATGCCGTACCCCGGAAGCGAATCTATAAATCTTTCAAGATTTGAAAAATCCATTTTTACCCCCGTCATTCAAGCGCGAATCCGTCGTAGTGCCGCTTTCCGAGCACGCTCGACAGATCGTATTTTGCCGTGAAATCCTTTGAGACGAACCCCGCGATTTTTACCTGCGTATTGCGCAGCTCTTCCGGAAGATGGTCGTCCCGAGCCCAGTCGGTCACCTCGAAATCGCCGTTTCCGTAAATCTCCATCGTCGTTATCGAGGTGTTTTCGAGCCGGACCATGTTCCAGACGTCGCGGATGGGTATTCGCAGCAGTTCTCCCATGATCAGCTGGATCGTCAGCATGTGAGAGACGACTGCGATCCGGTTCCCGGCTTCTTTTTTCACTATCCGGCAGAATTCGGCGACCGCGCGGTCGCGGACCTCGGTGAAGGACTCGCCGTCCGGCATGCGCAGCTTGTCGGGTTCGTAATGCCATAGATCGACCGTCCCCGGCCAGAGCGACTCGATCTCGTCGCGGTTCTTCCCTTCCCACTGCCCGCAATAGATCTCGCGGACGCCGGGCGCCTCGATTATCTCGATGTCCCTGCCGGCTCTGACCTCTTCTGCGGTCATCAGCGTGCGGCGGCAGGGGCTGGAATAAATGCGGTCGAGCGGGATCTTCGACATCGGTCCGCGCAGCGTCGCCGCCTGCGCCTTTCCGCGGTCGCAGAGCGGGTGATCGGTTCCGCAACCGATGAATCTGTGCACCGCGTTGAAGAAGGTCTCGCCGTGGCGGACGATATAAACTGTCGTTTTTTCCATTCTTTCGTCACCTCAGCGCGGTATCGCGGATCATTTCCGAAAGCGTCGGATGAGCCGCGATATGTCTCTCCCAGTCTTCCCGTTTCCAGCCGTTCGATACAGCGAAGGCGCAGACGTCGATCAGTTCGTGAACGCCCGTGCCGACAAGGAAAAAGCCGAGGCAGGCGCCGCTTTTCTTATCGGTCACGGCGAAGCAGGCGCCGCGCGTATCGCGCGAAGCGTGCGCCATGCCGAGCGCAGAAAAGGGCGTTTTCTTCAATACCGGATCGAATCCTTTTTCCTTCGCTGCCGCCGGAGTCAGACCGACCGATGCGTATCCGGGATCGGTATAAACGCAGCGCGGGATCGCATTTGTATCGGGGAGGGCTCCCTCTCCGGTGATATCCGCGATCGCGATCTGCGCGTCGGCGTAGGCAGCGTGGGCGAGCATCGTCCCGCCGCGGACGTCCCCGACGGCGTATATTCCGTCAGCCTTCGTCCGCATTTTTTCGTCTGTGATAACCCCGCCGCGCCGGTCGAATTCAACTCCGCACCCCTCAGTTACGCAATCGCAGACGGGCCGACGGCCGACTGCGCAGAGCAGGGCGTCGGAGGTTACCGTTATCCTTTCCGAACCGGTATTGATGCTCAGAACAAGTCCTTCGGCGGTCTTTTCGAGCTTTTCCGCCTTCGCGCCGAAAATGAATCGGATTCCGCGCGCCTCAAGCTCGTGCCGCAGAAGCGACGCCGCCTCGGGCAGATCGGCCGGAAACAGCGCGTCGACCGCCTCGACGACGGTCACCGCCGAGTTGAAGGAGGCGTAAAGAGAGGCGAATTCAAGCCCTATTACTCCCGCGCCGATGACGGTCAGGCGTGCGGGGACCTTTGACGGCGACAGCATCCCGGTGCTGTCGGTCATCAGTTCCGCGCCGGGTACGTTCAGCCGGACCGGCTCGCTGCCTGTTGCGATTATTACGTTTTTCGCACTGTAGAAAGTTCCGCCGCATTCGATTCTTTTTCCGGGCAGGAGCTTTGCGCTTCCGGAAATCCTCTTCACGCCGAGGGCGTCGAGCGCGCTCTCCTCCCCGCGGCGCAGCCTTTCGACCGCCGCGTCCTTGCCGCGCTGTATCGCGCGGAAGGAAAACTCTCCGCTGCCCCTCAGCATCCCGGCGGCGGTCATAGATCTGATACGTTCCAGATCGTGGGCGGCGCCGAGAAGATACTTCGTCGGTATGCATCCGACGTTGAGGCAGGTACCCCCGGTCCTGTCCTTTTCGAAAAGGACGACCGACAGTCCCTTCTTCGCCGCCAGCTCAGCCGCCCGCGTACCTCCCGGTCCGGCGCCGACGACGGCAAGATCGAATCTGTTTTCTTCGCTCATATCAAAGCATAAGCCCCGGCTCTTCAATAAGTCCGGCAAGCTGTGAGATCAGCTCGGCGGCGACCGGAGGATCGATGAATCCGGCGTCGTAAGACAGAGAAACGGTAAAGACTTCGGCGACCTCCGTCGTCCCGTCTTCACGGACGACCGGAGCGCGGCGTATCCTTCCGATACCGAAAGCTGCAAGTTCGGGAGTCGAAACGGTCGGAATAAAAGAGTCGGCTCCGGAGGCGGAAAGATCGTAGACCGTCAGGCTTCCGCTTCCGGCGCAGGATAAGTCTCCCGTTTCCAGCGCTCCGGCGTTTTTCCTGTTGGCGGATGCGAGCGCCGAAAGCCCCATCTTTTCGATACCCGTTACCAGAGCGGAGACAGTCCCGTTAAGCCCCGTATAGGCGAGGGCGAAGGAACAGCCGTCCGTCGGAACGAGTTTTCCGCCCCTGTACTGTGCAGTAAGCAGCGGGAAGCGGTCGCAAAGCCGGGACAGCGCCAGCATCATAAGATCGCCGGGAGTCACGCCGACGCCGTTTCTCTCTCCGACCTTTGCGCAGATCCCGAGAGCGGTCCCGGCTCTGACCTCTCTTGTCACCGTCTGTACCGGCACCGAGGTCTTCCGGAGTTTTCCCGCAAGCGCGTCACGCATGACCGACGTGGGAACGACTTTTTCCTCGGCTTTGGCGGAGGCGTGTTTTTCAACGTCCGCACGCGTCAGGAAGGAGCCGTTGGAGGCGGTCACCTCTTCGAGTTTCACTCCGAGTTCCTCCGCCGCCCGCTTTGCGTTCGGCATAGCAAGGACCGTTCGTTCCGCCTTGGCGGCGGCTGCTGCCGGCGCGGGGACGGAGGAGACGGGGACGGCGGCGGGCGCCGGCCTGTCCACCGGAGCGAAATCATCCTCTTCCGCTTCCTTCTCTGCGGGAGCGGAAGCGGCGGGAGCGGCATCCGCGGCGCCGGATTCAAGATCCTCCCGGCTGCCTATAGCCATAAGAAGGGTGCCCGCGTCGATCTTTTCGTATTCCTCAACGAATATCCTGCAGACGTACCCCGACGCCACGCTTTCTATGGGCAGGGTCGCTTTATCGGTCTCGACATCGAGGAGCACGTCTCCTCTTTTGACTTTATCTCCCACAGCCGCCTTGATCGACACTACGGTCGCGGCGTCGGTGGTCTGCCCTGCGGCGGGCATCACTATATTCTTCAGCATCTTTTTCCTCGCGGTAATTATCAGTTTTTAAGAGTTACCCTGATCACCGTATCGTCGGGATCGGGAAGTACCGGGTCGTCTCCGAGGGTAATGAAGGCGACGTCGGGATAGTCGGAACACATCCAGCCGCCTTTCGGCTTCAGTTCGGCGCCGGTGGCGAGATCCCGGGCGGAAATAACGTCCTCCTGCCCGACTCCGATCAGCGGAAGCGGCCCTACGGTGTTTTCGAAAACGTGACAGTAAAGGGTCCCGTCGTCCTTCCTGGTGTATCTGCCCCAGTCCGGGCGGCTGAGTCCGGACGCCCCGCAGCGGTAGACAGACTCGCCGTTTTTCTTCATCCACTCGCCGATCCTGCGCAGTATCCTCTCCTCCTCCTCTGGTATGTTTCCCCGGGCGTCGGGACCCACGTTGAGAAGAAGATTTCCTCCCTTTGATACGCATTCGACCAGTTTTTTGATAAGCATCCCGGCCGGCTTGAATTTTCTGTCGGAAAGGCAGAAGCCCCAGTTGTTGTTCATCGTCACGCAGGATTCCCAGACGACCGGCCTTCCTTTTTTGTCGACGAGGCCGCGCGGCGGGATGATCTGCTCCGGACACGCGAAATCCCCGTGATAGGGGAGCGGTTCCCCCGTCATCAGCGAGCCCTGCTCGGAGCCGCTGCCCTCCAGCCGGTTGTCGATCAGTATCCCCGGCTGGAGTTCGCGTACCATGGTGACGAGTTCGGACGCCCGCCATTTTTCTCCGCGCATCTCCCCGTATGAATAATCGAACCAGAGGATATCCAGTTTGCCGTAATTCGTGCAGAGTTCCCGTACCTGACCGTGCATATAATCGAGATAACGGTCGAAATCCCGCCCTTCGTCGGTCATATCCGGGTTGCCCCGCATGGGATGGACCTTGTCTGAAACGTGCGGATAGTCCGGATGATGCCAGTCGAGGAGCGAATAGTACAGCCCGACCCGCAGTCCTTCGGCGCGGAAGGCATCCAGATATTCCCTGACCAGATCCCTGCCGCAGGGAGCGTTCGTCGATTTGTAATCGGTCAGCGCGCTGTCGAAAAGGCAGAAACCGTCGTGATGCTTTGCGGTCAGCACGGCGTATTTCATACCCGCCTCTTTTGCCAGACGCGCCCACTTCCGGGGGTCGTAATCTTTTGCCTCGAATTCGCGGAAATACCCGTCGTAGATCTCATCCGGGATCTTCTCGCGGCTCTTAACCCACTCTCCACGGGCGGGGATCGAGTAAACGCCCCAGTGTATGAACATCCCGAAGCGGGCTTCGGTGAACCACTTCACCCGCTTTTCGTATTCTTCACGGTTGAATTCGTACATTGCTTTGCTCCTCCATATTTTCGCACTTTACCCCTGCCTTCCCCCGACGGGGGAAGGGGGACCGCGAAAGCGGTGGATGAGGGTTAAACCGGCTGAAGCCTAATGAATTGCAGCTACGCTGCATGAATTGCCGCTGACGCGGCACGAATTGCAGGCTTCGCCTGCATAATAAATGCAGCGGCCGCTATTAAAGCGCAGCCAGCTTCCTTGCCTCTTCCTTTATCCTGTCCTTTGACGGTATCACGTAGTTTTCAAGTACCGGTGAGAAGGGCACCGGCGTGTCGAGCGCCGCAACGCGGACGACCGGAGCGTCGAGCAGGAATATCTCGTGCTCGGCGATCCAGGACGCGAGCTGCGCGCCCCAGCCGCAGTTGTATGTGTCCTCGTGGACGATCATCAGCTTGCCGGTCTTTCTCAGAGACTCGGTAACCGTCCCGTAATCGAAGGGAAGCAGGGAGCGGGGATCGATGATCTCGCAGTCGATTCCCTCCTCAGCGAGCTCCGCAGCGGCCTCCTGGGCCTTGTAGCTCATAAGAAGGTTGGCGACGATCGTGATATCCTTTCCTTCCCGCCTGATCGCGGCCTTCCCGAAGGGAACGGTATAATCTCCGTCCGGAACCTCGCCCGCCGGGTTAAGCGCCCCGGCCTCTTTTCTCTTGGAGCCGTAGAGCAGCTTGTGCTCGAAGAAGATGACGGGGTTGTTGTCCCTGATCGCCGTCTTCATCATTCCCTTGGCGTCGGCGGCGGTCGACGGACAGACGACTTTGAGTCCGGGCACGTGCGCGAAGTAGGTCTCGGGGCTCTGCGCGTGCTGCGCGCCGCGGTTCGTCGCTCCGGTCGGACATCTCATGACCATCGGGACGGACAGCGTTCCGCCAGACATATATCTCATCTTCGCCGCCTGATTGACCAGCTGGTCCATCATACAGAAGAGAAAGTCGCAGTACTGCAGATCGGCTACCGGCCGCATTCCGTACATCGCCGAACCGACGCAGAGTCCGGCGATCGCGATCTCGGAGATCGGCGTGTTGATGCAGCGTCCTTCGCTGACGGTACCGCCGCGGTTCTCCATTCTTCCGAATTCGTCTCCTATCCCCTTGGTGACGGTGAAAGCGCCGCCCATACCTCCGGGAATATCTTCATCCTCGCCGAGCACGAAAACGCTCGGGTCGCGCCGCATTTCCTCGGCTATAGCCGCCTTCAGGGCGTCGGCAATTGACATAACAGCCATTACTCTTTCTCCTTTCAGTCGGCGTAAACGTCCTCGAGGGCGCTCTCCAGCGCCGGGAAGGGGGCGTTCTTTGCGTATTCGACGGCTTCTTCGATCTCGGCAGTGATCTTTTCCTCGATCGCCGAGAGTTCTTCGTCCGATGCGATATTCTCGTTAATCAGTCTCTCGCGGAAGCATTTGACCGGATCACGGGCGAACCACCACGCTTCCTCCTCCTTCGGACGGTAGCCGCAGGCGTCGTTTCTCGAGTGGCCGTACTTTCGGTAGGTCTTGACCTCTATTATAGTCGGTCCCTCTCCCGATCTCGCTCTGGCAAGGGCTTCCGCCATCGCCTCGTTGACGGCAAGCACGTCGTTGCCGTCGGCGACGATCCCGGGCATCCCGTAGGCGGATCCGCGGTCGGCTCCCGGGTTTTCCAGAAGGGTGGTCAGACGGATCGAGGTGTTCGCCGAATAGAGATTGTTCTCGCAGACGTAGATGACGGGCAGCTTCCAGGTGGCGGCAAAGTTGAGACCCTCGTGGAAGGAGCCCTCGTTGGTGGCTCCGTCGCCCATAAAAGATACCGCTACGTGGGGAAGCTTTTTCATTTTAAATGCGAGCGCGGCTCCCGCCGCGATGGGAATGTTCCCCCCGACTATGGCGTTTGCCGGAGGAGCGCCGATCGAAAAATCGCCGGTGTGCATGGCTCCGCCCTTGCCGCGGCAGCAGCCCTCGGCCTTGCCGAACATTTCGCACATCATAGCGCGGAGAGTAACGCCCTTGGCGATATCGTGACCCGCCGGACGGTGGGTCGAAAAGATGACGTCCTTATCGGTCAGATCGTAGATGATCCCCACCGCCGACGCCTCCTCGCCCGCGCTCTGGTGTATGGTTCCGGGCATTATGCCCTCGAAAAAGAGATACTTGACGGTCTCCTCGTACTCGCGTATGGTATACATCTTACGGTACATCCCGAGGACCCGCTCACGCGATTGCATTACAGACATTCGTCCTTCCTTTCACCGCGGGTATGGAAAACCCGCCCGCGGTATTGCATTTATGAGAATAGTATATAATAAAAATCCTCCGCGGTCAACCGGATTCCCGATGACGTAAGAGGATTTTTGAGGGAGAATTATGTAATTACATTATTTCTTTAATTACACGTTTTTCCGGGAAATTCAAGAAGTTTTTGCGCGTTTTTCTGAAAATCCGTTTTCAATTTGATATTATCCACTTTTCAGATATGGTATTCAATTCGATATTATCAATATCTTTGTCCGTTGCCCTGACCACAAAGTATCATATCAACACTCTTTTCGTATCATCGCGGTGCTTTTTGTCGAATATTTTGGGCGACGATATTGACAGACCCGGAAAACCGAGTAAAATAAAGTATACTTTAGAAAACACGGTTTTTTGAAATGTATTATACCGGACAAACGGAAACCGCAATACTTAAGGCGATACCGCACAATCCGCACACGCGATTTGTGCGGTATTGCCTAAAAAACCGAAAAAACGGTGTAGGTTTTTGCATTTTTGTTGTCTTTAAGAGTGAAGCGAAGTTTTCGGAGACGTTTGATGAATAAAAAACACGAAGCATTTTCAGACAGCGAGATAATTGACGCGCTGTTTTCAAGAGACGAAAAAGCGATATCTATGATCTCGTCAAGATACGGGAAGTATTTGTATACCATCGCGTATAATATACTGGGGAACGACGAAGACGCGAAAGAATGCGTCAGCGACGCATACTTAAGGCAATACCGCACAATTCGACGCACGCGTCTTGACGGCTCTTTTTGCGCCTGTTATGACGTCGAAATCTTGAAAAACCGCCTG
>CACZSP010000139.1 GCA_902783905.1 uncultured Ruminococcus sp. | reverse complement strand
TCAGTCGGATTCAGTCTTCTTTTCTTCTGGTGAAAGCGGAGGCGCAGATCGCGATAATGGCTACGGCTCCGACAGCTGCAGAACTGCCGCATCCTTTTTTCGCGGGTTCGGGAGCGGTGGTGACGGGAGTCGAAGGCTGAGTGGCCTCGGGAGTCGTGACTTCACCGGTGGCTTCCGGCTCGGTCTGATCGGCGGTGACTTCGGGGGTCGTTTCCTCCGCGGTCGTGACCTCGGGAGTCGTTTCCTCGGGTGCTCCGGGGAACCCGTTGATCTCGGCGTCCGCTACCGGTTTGATCGCTGCCTTTATGGCGTCGACCTTAGGAGTGAGCTGAGCAGCGAGGGCGCTGATCTCGCATCCCTCCTCGGGGGCCTTGACTTCGTTGAGCTTGGGCTCCGTGGTCGAAATCCTGTCGGAAAGGGTCAGGCAGTCTTTAATGGTGACGGTGTTGTCGTCTCTCTTTTCCCACATCGAAACGATGCCGCCCGAGTAGTCTCCGATGCCGCATATACTGATGATGTCGGTGGTGTTGTTGACGCAGTCGTGAACGTACGAGTATCCGTTGCCGACTTTTGCGGAAATGCCTCCGACGTAGGCGGGAGCGTTGGTGACGGTCAGATCCTTCTGCTCGCCCTTGAGCGAACCGTTGTTAAGGCAGTTCTTGAGTTCGAGGTAAAGATCGGCGCCGGAAGAATAGGTCGCTCCGGAAATACCGCCGAGATAGATCTTTCCGGTCTGGACCGAAACGTCTATCGAGCCGTTGTTGATGCATCCGTCGTAAATGGTGTAAAGATCGACGATCTTGTAGGTGGTCATTCCGCAGATGCCGCCGACGTGAGCCGAAACGTTGGTCGTCTCGTTGGGGTTGGTCATTTCGACTTTGATGTTGCCGTTGTTGACGCAGCCGGTGTAGGTCGTACGGTTGGTCTGGCCGGTTATGCCGCCGACGCGGCTGTTGGCCGAGCCCTTGTAGTCGATATTGCCGTTGTTGACGACGTTGGTGACGTCAGAGTCGAAGACGTATCCGAACACGGCGCCGAAGCGGGGCTGCTTCGCGGTCGCCTTGACGGTGATGTTGACGTTGGACGTGATATTGATCAGCTGAGTCCTCTTGAATCCGTCGCTGCCGTCCTTGTAGACCCATCCGACCACTCCGCCGAGACCGGTGTCTTTGGTGAGCTCCTCGAAAATGAATTCGCCGGAGACTTCAAGATTCATGATACCCGCCTGTCCGCTCCATCCGGAAGTTATGTATCCGAAAAGGCCGATGGCGTTGGTGTCTTCCTTGGTGATGTAAAGGCCGGTGATCTTGTGTCCGAGGCCGTCGTAAACGCCGGAGAAGGGTTTTGCGGACGTTCCGATCGGCGTCCATTCCTTGCCGCCGAGATCGATGTCCGCGGTCTGCGTGAAGTAGGATCCTTCGAAATCGTTGCCTTCGTCGACCTGCTTCTGAAGATCCTTCAGATTTTCGGCGGAAGCGATAATGTACGGTTTTGCCGCGGTTCCTTCGCCTTCGAAGGGAACGGACGAAGTTCCGTCCCAGGCCGCCGACGCCGTTACGGCAAAGGCGGAAACGAGTGAAAGAATCATTATCGCGGCAATTAGTACCGATAACGTCTTTTTCATTTTATAACCTCTCTTGTTTTTCCGGAATAACCGGGATTTATGGATATAATTATTATAATCTAATTTTGACTTTTTTTCAAGTGTTTTTTTGAGAGGAAAAAATGAGAATTGAAAGCGGGCAGCGGGCAGTTTTCTTTTTTGGTATTAACTGACAACTGCCCGCTTGCCGCTGACAGCTTCTATAACAACTGACGACTTTTTTTACGGCAGATAAACGCCTCTGTTTCGCAGCTCGCCGCGAAGAGCGTCGGTGTCGACGCGATACACGGAAATTCCGTATGCCGATGCGATCGCTGCGGCGCAGCCCGCCGCTTCTCCCGTCGCCATGCAGGGCGGCATGACTCTTACCGCGCCGGCGGCGTCGCTTTCGGCGCTGAGGCAGCGGCCGGCGACAAGGAGATTGTCGAAGCCTTCGGGAACGAGAGTCCCGAAGGGAATTCCGTAAAAACCGCCTTCCGGCAGCGCGATGTATTCGTTGCTGCGCGGGCCGTATTTTCCGTGCACGTCTACCGAATTGGCGCAGACGGCAATCGAATCGGACGGGTATGTGCAGGAAAGAAGATCGGTGGTTTTCAGCATTTTTGCGCCGCGTATATGTCTCGTTTCGCGTATCCCCAGCGTCGTTCCGGTCTGGAGCAGTTTCGCGTTTTCACATCCGGGGACGTATTTTCTGAAAAAAGCGAAGATCTCTTCGACCTGCCGGCGTCCTTCGATCTCGCCCCGCGTCAGCGATTCGGAATCGGTACCGTCGATACCCATTATCCGGGAGGTGTTTATGCTCCACTCGTCTTCGTCTACGCCCCGGAAAAGACCGATCGATACTCTGTCGAGGTCCCAGTCCCCGGCTTCTCTCGCTTTTTCGACCCACCAGTGGAGCGAGCGGTAGTTGACTCCGTCCTTCCGGTAGAAGTTGTCGATATTCTTTCTGTAGTCCTCTTCGATCTTCGACGAATCGACGTTTCCGATCCTGAAGAACGTGGTTGCGGGCTGGACCTTTTTTTCGGCCTCGTTTCCGAATTCAAAAGCGGCGCCTGCCGAGGCGGCGCAGTCTCCGTCGCCGGTGCAGTCGACGATCACTTTTGCCGTTGCGCAGCAAAGGCCGTTTTTGCGCAGCAGAACGACCTTTTCAATATGCCCGTCAGACGATAAAACGTCGGCAAACGAGGTGTGATAAAGGATCCGCACTCCGGCCTCGGCCAACATTTCGTCGGCGACTTTTTTCAGCCCTTCGGCGCGGAAGGGCGTGACTCTTTTGTGACCTACGGTTATATACGAGGTAAAAGCGGACGGGGCGTCGCAAAGAGACGGATGAATCGCGTCCCCGCGCAGGCACAGACGGTCCACGATTTCCGAAAAGAGCCCGCGGATGAGCATCGTGCCGCCCCCGCTGTCAAAACATGTCATAAAGGGGGCTACGAGACCCGCCGTTGCCATTCCGCCGCAGAAGCCGTACTTTTCGACGAGGATGACAGAGGCGCCTCCGCGTGCCGCCGCAACGGCCGCGCACAGTCCGGACGGACCTCCTCCGAGGACGAGGACGTCCGACCGGTATTCCTCTTTCAGTTCTTTTGAATAGACGGTCATAATCTGTCCGCCGCTGCCGCTATTTCCGCGGCGACCTCTTCCTTCGGACGCGACGCGTCAACCCGGAGGACTCTGACTCCCGCCGCTTCGACGATCGACAGCGCCTCGGCGTAATTGGCGCGGATCTTTTTCTGCTTTTCGTCCTCGTCGTATATCTCGGCGTCGGTCCGATCCTGCGAGCGCCGGCGCGCGGTCTCCTCCGGAGAGACGTCGAGGAAAACGACGAGATCCGGCTGCAGTTTCGCGGCGCAGGGGGCGTTGAGCCGGTATATGTCGCCGACCGAAAGCCCGTCGCCGGCGTTGTACGCCATATTCGAAATATAGTATCTGTCGCAGACGATATCGTATCCCTCGTCGAGCAGCGGAAGTATATGTCCGATATGCTCGAGGCGGTCGGCTATATGCAGATACGCCATCGATTCGGGAAGTATCTTTACGCTTCCGTAAAGCGCCGAACGGATGATCGCTCCGACTATGTTCCGCGAATCGGGCTCACGCTCGGACAGGCATTTTCTTCCGGTTTTCCGCGAAAGATGTTCGCAGAGAAGAGAGACGTGCGTCGTCTTCCCGCATCCGTCTGTCCCTTCGAATACTATGAATTTTCCTCTTTTTTTCCTGCCGCGGTCCGACATTGTCAGTTCCCCCAGTATTTTTTATCCAGACTTCTCAGTGATATCGCTTTGGCGATGTGTTCGGGCATTATTCTTTCCGACGCGTCGAGGTCGGCGGCGGTCCTTGCCATCCTCATTATCCTGTCGTAGCCTCTCGCTGACAGACCGAGCCGGTCGTACGCCTCCCGCAGAAGCGCGAGCGCCTCTTCCGTCGCGGGACAGGTCTTCCGTATTCCGGCGGCGTCCAGCTGCGCGTTGCAGAATATCCCGCGCAGCCCGTCAGCGCGTTCTCCGCGTCTGCGGGCTTCCGCCGCGTATTCTCTTAACCGGTCTTTCATAAACTCCCGCGCGGCGACGACGCGAGCCCTGACGTCTGCGGATTTTTCGGGTGCTGCGTCCGAGCTTTTCAAGTCGTCGAAGGAGATCGACGGCAGCTCGACCTGTATGTCGATCCTGTCCAGCAGAGGGCCGCTGATTTTTGAAATATAGCGCTTTACGTCGTTCGGGCTGCAGGTGCATTTTTTCGTCGGATGACCGAAATACCCGCATCTGCAGGGGTTCATGGC
>CACZSP010000138.1 GCA_902783905.1 uncultured Ruminococcus sp. | reverse complement strand
CCGCAGGACGGGCTTCTTGACTGAAGTATCGCAAGGTCCGCTTTTTCCTCAAGAGCGATCCCGAGACATTTTCCGGCTCCCTCCCGGAATTCCCGGTCCTTGTTTTCTCCGATCCTGTTCTTGACGATGCCGTCGACTATTTCGCAGGGAATTCTCGGGACGGGCAGACCGCTTTCGAGTTCGGGGCAGACCGGTATGACCTCGTGCCCTTTGACAAAGTCCAAAACCCTTTCGCTTCGGTTGTCTCCTCCGTCGTATTTGCACCTGCGTCCGAGCAGGCAGGCGCTGACAATTATCTTCATAATCCGGAAAAAAGAAGGGCGCGGCAGGGAGAGCCTTCGGATCCGGCTATATTCAGCGGAGCCGCCGAAAGAAAATATCTTCCTTCGGGAACTCCTTCGAGGACGACGCCCTCGAGCAGCACGACGCCCGCCCCCAAAAGTATCTCGTGAACCTTCTTCGGAGCGTTCTCGGGTCCTACGGTCTGGCTTTCGTTGCCGATCAGGAAAAGCCCGGCTCCGGCGAAAACGGCGGCGGCCTGTTCGGTCACGACCGCTTTCCCGGCTATCAGGATCCGCGGAACACCTCCGGCCCGCGACAGCACGTCCGTTGCCTCCTGCGCGCCGAGAGCGCCCTCGCAGCGCGCCACGAAGCATTCGCCGGCGAATACCTCCGCCGGTATCCCGTCGACAGTCTTTCCTCCGTCGATAAAATGATACGGCGCGTCGATATGCGTCCCGTTGTGGACGCACATGGAAAGAGCCGAAAGATTGCATGAGCCACCGTCCTGTATCGAGGAAAGCACCTCGCGGCGGGGAGCCGGATCCCCCGGCCAGACGGCGCAGGAAAGAAGCTCCTGAGTTATGTCGATTATCTTCATATCATCCGCCGTTCAGTTTTCCGGGGCGTATTTTCTAACGCTCCGCACGGAGAAGGGAAGAAGTCCCGCTCCGTATTTTTTTGCGCCCGCTTCGAATCCGATGTAAATTTCCCCGTCACGGTATTCGATGTCCTCGCTCATGTGAGGCGTTTTTACCGAGCTGGCGAGACGTTTCGAGTCGAGAATATAGGTCGGCAGTTTGTATCTTCCGATTCTTGTTTCGGCGTCCGGCTCACCGTCGACCGAGTAGAAGTACATCCCGGAGGACTGAAGGCCGCCGGAGCATGAGAGAGCCATTTTCCCCGATCCCGCGAACGCGGCTCCCTGGACCTTGTCTTTCACCGAATATGCGCGCAGGGGGGCGTCAGAAAGGACGCCGAATTCCGCGTCGTCCGAAAAAGCGTAAAGGAAGATCATCGCGGCGTGGAGGGACCCGTCGGGAGTCGTGATCTCGTGAGAAGCGTCGGTCTCGTATCCGTCGGCGTGATATTCGCCGACGAGCAGTCCGTCCGGTCCCGACGAACAGAATGAGGAGCGGCAGGGCACTTCGAAGTGACCGATAAAGCCGAGAACGTCCCCGTCCTTCGCGTTTTCGACGTCTGACGAGTCGAGAACGAATATCTTTGACGCGTTGCTGATATAAACGTATTTACCGCGGGCGGTTATCCCGCCGGCGTGGCCGGTGTACCGGCTCCCGTCCTCTTTGTTCAGCAGTATCTTTACCGCTTTTCCGTCATCGATCCGGTAGATTCTCGATGGTTCGCTCCCGGAGGAGTATCCGCAGATCAGCACCTTTCCCGAATCCGTCAGCGTGACGCCCTGCGGGATGAAATCGCGCCAAAGGTCGGGAATCGTGCAGACCTTTTCGGATTTTTTGTAAAAACCGGGATAAAAGACCGGTGCGGCGAGAAGGGAAACCGCGAAATACAGGGCGATAACCACCGCGACGCAGATCAGTACCACCGTCAGCGTCCTGCCTTTTTTCTTTTTGTTTTTCATCCGAAGACCCCCGCGGTCACCAGCTCCAGCCGGTGTGTCCGCCGCCGTCGACCCCGTTCCTCGAATAGACCAGCTCCGGTTTTCCGTCGGCTCCGGCTGCGTATCCGTATGTGCCCTCCGAGCCGTATTTTATAAGATTGGTCTTGTCGGTCACGTACTGCGTCGCGTAGTTCATCGTGTTCTTCATTGTTGAATTCTTGACGGATCCCTTGGGCGACTGCGGGACGAATACCGCGGTGGCGCGGATCTTGTTGTAGAGGGTCTGTACGTTGTTGTAAACGTGGTGCGCCATCTGGACGATATCCGAAAGGAATACCGAATCGGAGTTTATGGCGACGGCCCTGTTCTGTCCCGGCTGGTTGATATCGCCGAGGAGCATGAAGCGGAGTCCGTCAAAGTCGAAGCGCGAGAGGGTCGAGGAGT
>CACZSP010000137.1 GCA_902783905.1 uncultured Ruminococcus sp. | reverse complement strand
AGTTGTCAGCGGCAAGCGGGCAGTTGTCAGTTAATACCAAAAAAGAAAAAAACGGCCCTCTTCCCACTGCCTGCTCGCCACAATAAAAGGAGGATCATTTTTGACCGCAATTTATATAATCGGCGGGATCTGCCTTTTCCTCTTCGCCGTCTGCATGATCCGCGCGGAGGCGGTGATATCCTTCGACGGCGAGTTCGGGCTGACGGTCAGGGCTGCGGGAATACCGATCAGGATCCTCCCGAAAAAGCAAAAAAAGATAAGACTGCGCGATTACACCCCGCGCGCGGTCGAACGCCGCCGAAAAAAAGAAGAAAAACGGGCGGCTAAAAAGGAGCGGCGCGCCGCAAAAAAAGAGGCGAAGAAAGCAAAAGGCGCGTCCGGAAAAAAGGAAAAGAAAAAGACCGACGTTCTCGCCACCGTGCGGCTGATCGCCGCGGCGGTAAAGACGGCGGTATCAAGGTTCGGAAAACACCTGCGCGTTCGCGTCGCGCGGCTGCACCTGGCGGTCGCTACGGGCGACGCCGCCTCAACCGCGATCCTTTACGGGGCGGTATCACAGACGGTCGCGTACACGGCGGCGCTTCTCGATTCTACTTCGACGCTTAAAAACCCGGCAAAATCGGACGTGCGCATTTACGCCGACTATCTTTCGGAAAAGACGAGCGCGGATATCGAAATCGGCTTTTCGCTGCGCGTGTGGCAGCTGCTCGACATTCTTTTCCGCTCGGGTTTTTCGATAATCAGACAGATGATCCGCGCCAACGCGGAAAAAAACAATTGATCCAGACACAGTAAAACGGTATTTTTTACGGAGGCCGAAAATGGCAGCAGACAACAAGATACAGGAAATAATCGCCGCGTCTCTTGAAAACATCCGCTCGATGGTAGACGCAAACACGGTGATCGGAAACCCGATCAACACAGCCTCGGGCACCGTCATCATTCCGGTGTCAAAGATTTCAATGGGGTTCGCCTCGGGCGGTCTCGACTTCAACGGAAAGAGCGACGAAGCCATAAAGGCGAAGCTCCAGAACTTCGGAGGAGGCGGCGGGACCGGTCTTTCGGTCGTTCCCGTAGGATTTCTCGTGGTATCTCCCGACGGAAGGGTCGAAATGATCAACGTGGGACTCGAACAGCCGTCCGGCCCCATCGAACAGGTCGCGGACGTCATCGAACGTTCGCCCGAGATAATCGAGAAGGTCAAATCGGTCTTTTCGAAAAAAGGAAAATCCGCGCCTGAAACAAAGAAAGAACCCGCCGAAGGATAACCGAGCCGGCAATGGAATCGATAAAACTCCAGAAATACTTTTCCGACTGCGGTATTATGTCACGCCGCGCGGCGGAGGAGGAGATCGCGGCCGGACACGTTAAGGTAAACGGAAAAGTCGCCTCGCTCGGCGACAGGGTCGTGCCCGGCGCCGACCGGGTCGTCTGGAACGGCAGGGGGATAACTCAGCGAAAAGCTTCCCGTATCACCGTCGCCCTGAACAAGCCGCGGGGATACGTCTGCACGATGCACGACGAAAAGGACCGGAAAAACGTATCGGAACTGGTCGTCGGAGTCGGATCAAGGCTTTATCCGGTCGGGCGCCTCGACATGGCGTCCGAGGGACTTCTGCTGATGACCGACGACGGCGAGCTTGCAAATCTTCTCACTCATCCGGCGCATCACGTTCCAAAGGTATACCGGGTCAGCGTGAAGGGAAAAGTCGACGACTCGGCTCTCTCGAAGCTGGGTTCGGCTCTCGTCATAGACGGCAGACCGATCACTCCGGTCGAAGTGACCGTCGTCGACCGCAAACCCGACGGCGCGCGGCTTGAAATGACGCTTTACGAGGGGCGGAACCGGCAGATACGGAAAATGTGCGAGGCGTGCGGTCTCGAGGTGTCGCGGCTGAAAAGGATAAGGATCGGCGATATTTCGGTGAACGGGATCGCCCCCGGGACCTACCGGGTTCTCGGAGACGCCGAAGTCGCGGCGCTCAGAAGAGCCGCAAAAAAGGGCACAGAGGAGGAAGACGGGGATGCTTGAAGTACTTCCGGTACAGTCGAAATCCGAACAGGAACGGCTGTGCGGCCTTTGCGGAGCGCCATTCCTTCCGGACGCCCTCGCATACGCCGCCTACGCGGACGGCGATTTTTGCGGCGTCTGTCAGTTTTCGCTCAAGCCCGCGGGCGGTGAAATATACGGTCTCGATTCGGTGCCGGGGCACGAGGACTTTCAGCCTGCTTTCGTCATGGGGCGGGCGGCTCTGTCTTTTCTTGAACAGTGCGGCGCCGAAAGCGCCGTCTTTCTCGGGAAGGTTTCGGAAGAAAACCGCGTGCTCGTGGGAGCAGTCGGTTTCAGACCCGACGAAAACGGGAAATACACCGTCGACCTGCGCGGCTTTTTCGATCATCCCTGCGGAAAATAAGATTATTATACAACATATACGGAGAACAGCATGAACGTCGTATGTCTTGATATGGAAGGGGTACTCGTACCCGAAATATGGATCGCGTTTGCCGAGGCGTCGGGAATACCCGAACTGCGGCGCACCACGCGCGACGAACCCGATTACGACAAACTTATGAAATACCGCATCGGCATTCTGCGCGAGCACGGACTGGGCCTGCACGACATTCAGAAGGTAATATCCACCGTCGATCCGTTCGAAGGCGCGAAAGAGTTCCTCGACGCCCTGCGCGACACAACGCAGGTGATAATCCTGTCCGACACCTTCACCCAGTTTGCCCATCCGCTGATGAAAAAGCTCGGGATGCCGACGATCTTCTGCAACACGCTGGAGGTCGGAGACGACGGTATGATCTGCGGATACCGCATGCGCATCAAAAACTCAAAACTGTCGACGGTAAAAGCTTTGCAGTCGATCGGTTTCGAAACGGTCGCGGCGGGCGACAGCTACAACGATCTCGGAATGATCCGCGCAAGCAAAGCCGGATTTCTTTTCCGCTCGACGCCGAAGATCATTGCCGACAACCCGGATCTCGGCCATTTCGAGGATTTCGACGACCTCCGCCGGGCGATCGAAAACAGTCTGTGATGAAATATCTCGTCGGTATCGACGTCGGAACAAGCGCCTGTAAAACGGCGCTTTTCGATATCCGGGGAAACGTGATATCCTGCGCCTCCTCATCCTATACTACTTCACGACCGTCCCCCGGAGAGGCGCTTCAGGACCCGCGGGACTGGTATGCCGCCGCCTGCGAAACGCTGAAAAAATGCATTTCCGAATCGGGGATCGACCCGCGGGACGTTGCCGGCGTCGGATGCGACGGACAAAGCTGGTCCTGCGTCGCGCTCGATAAAAACGGCGGCGTCATCGGCCCGTCGCCTATCTGGATGGATAACGGATCCGTCGACGTGTGCGAATCCTTTTCCGACGATTTCAAAGAAGAACTCTTCCGTCTCTCGGGCAACCCGCTGACCCCGAACTACGTTACGGCAAAGCTCGTAAAGTTGCTCCGATCGGGCGTGCGTCCGGCAGCGGTCCTCCAGTCCAACGGCTATATCGTTTACCGGCTGACGGGAAAAATAACGCAGGATATCAGTCAGGGCTACGGCTGGCACTGTTTCGATATTAAAAAGCGCTGCTGGGACGAAAAAACGGCGTCGCTTCTCGGTATTCCCGCGGATATTCTTCCTCCGCTTTACGACTGTCACGCGGTGATAGGTCTTGTCACCCGGGAAGCCGCCGCCGAAACCGGACTTGCCCCCGGAACTCCGGTCGTGGCCGGAGGAGTCGACTCGGCGTGCGCAGCTCTCGGAGCCGGCGTGTGCGAGCCGGGCCAGACGCAGGAGCAGGGCGGACAGTCGGGCGGAATGAGCGTCTGCGTGCCTTCTCCGACTGCCGACAAGCGCCTGATTCTCTGCGCCCACGTCGTTCCCGGGCTCTGGCTGCTGCAGGGTGGTACGACCGGCGGAGGCGGTGTGGTGCGCTGGATGGAAGCCGAGTTCGGCGCTTACGAAAAAGAAATTTCGAAAAAACGGGGAATTTCCGTCCCGGCGCTCTTCGACGAAGAAGCGCAAAAGTCTTCTCCCGGATCGGGCGGGCTCGTCTTTCTGCCCTATATGTCGGGCGAGCGGACGCCTCTGTGGGACCCTCACGCAAAGGGAGTGTTTTACGGCATCGACTTCTCGAAGACCCGCTCCGACTTTATCCGGGCGGCGATGGAAGGCGTCGCCTATTCCCTTCTCCACAATCTTGACGCGGCAGCGTCCGCCGGAGCCCCGGCGACCCTGCTTCGCGCCACCGGAGGAAGCGCCAACTCCCGCTTCTGGACCCAGATGAAAGCCGACGTGACAGGGCTGCCCGTATCGGTTACAGGATCCGACAACTCTACGAATCTCGGTTCGGCGCTGCTTGCCGGAGTGGGGACCGGGATCTACCCGGATTTTACGAGCGCGGTCGCCGCAACCGTAAGGGAAAAGCGGCGCCACACTCCCGATCCCTCACTGCGCGAAAGGTACGCAAAAGGGTATTCGGTATATCTCGAGCTTTACGAAAAACTTAAAGACACGATGAAAAGGAGCTGACGGCAATGATTGGAAACACCGTCGAATACAAAAAAACGGTACCGGTCTCCGACCGGTGCGACGTGCTGGTCGTGGGTTCGGGACCCGCCGGTATCTGCGCCGCCGTCTCGGCGGCAAGAGCCGGCTCCCGCGTGATCCTCTGCGAACGCTTCGGAATGGTGGGCGGCATGCTGACGTCCGGATGCGTAGACCCGATTCTCGGCTCCGTCTGCCCGGGAACGATGTACGACGAGATCGTTTCCCTCCTTTCAAAAAGGAGCGGATTGGATCAGGTAAATTTCACGCATAACGGCAGAGAAATACCCGTCGACGTCGAAAACGCCAAGATCGTGCTCCGGCGTCTGCTTGAGGATTCTGGCGTCGTACTAATGCTTGGCGCCGCCTTTACCGACGTTATAAAAGAAAACGGAAACGTCTCGGGGGCGATTTTCTCAACTCAGAGCGGTCCGGCGGCGGTAATCGCGAGCGTCACGGTCGACGCGACCGGCGACGGATGCGTCGCCGCGGCGGCAGGATGCGAAATAATGATAGGCAGAGACGCCGACGGAGCGATACAGCCCGTTACCGTGGAATTCACCGTCGAAAACGTCGATGAAAGCATCGCCATCGCCGCCTGGGGCGGCTCCGACCCGGTAAAGATCCCCGCAGGTCCCTTTGCCGGAATGGAATACCGGGAGCTTTGCCGGAGAAAATCGGAGGAGGGCGAGCTGCCGTCCAACGTGACGATAGTGCGTCTGCACCGCACATCCTTACCTGGATTGCGGCAGGTCAACGCGACACAGGCCAACGGTTACAATCCGCTGGATCCGGTTTCGATTGCCGAAGCCGACGCCGAACTTCGCCGACAGACGGATACGTGTCTTTCCTTCCTTCGCAGGTACGTGCCGGGATACGAAAACTGCCGGATTAAAAATTCAGCCTCGGCAGTGGGCGTGCGCGAATCACGCCGGGTAAAGGGAATACGGACGGTGACCGACGAGGACGTTGAAAAGGGACTGCGCCACGCCGACGCCGT
>CACZSP010000136.1 GCA_902783905.1 uncultured Ruminococcus sp. | reverse complement strand
CTTCTGACGAGACGGTACTGGGTGAAACCGTCGTTCGGCAGAAAATCGCGGAAAACGGCGCGACCGCCGTCGGCCCGTACCGTATCCGACGCGCTGAGCTTCAGCGTTCCGTCTCCCTTCCCGGTGACGGCGTTGTTGTCGACCGCGTTGCAGCGCCAGAGCTCAATCGAATACTCACCGTCCGCGACGCCTTCGAATACGAGTTCGACCGGCTCGGGGCGGTCGGTCGGATTTACGGCGACGGCCCAAAGCGCCTCTCCGTCAGCGACACCGATCGCGCGGTATCCGGTATCGGGACCGGCGGCGTCCGATACCTCTGTTGAAAGGCGGTCGCCTTTCATACGGTGCATCATCATCACGGCGATACCGTTGGGGGTTGCGCCGTAAGTCCCGTCCGGACGGAGCAGAAACTGAGTAAAAGATATCTGCAGCTCGGGGTTGTGGAAGGTGCACCAGGGGAAATAGTATACTCCCTCCAGCCCCGCGGTGCCGTGTGAAACGAAATATCCGATCAGTCCTGCTGCGTTGCGAAGGCTGTCGAACGCTATTCCGGTCGTGCGGGTCCTTCCGACCTCGTCGATAAACACCGGTTTTTCCGGCAACCCGAATTCCTTCAGCGCCGCCCTGTGGTCGGCGACTCCTTTTTTTATTTTTCCGACGCAGCCGAGAGCCGCTTCCTCGAATCTGCCCTGCTTTATCAGACTGACCGTCGCGCCGTGGTCGTAAATATGCAGGGAATAAAAGTCCATCGGGCAGTCGCCTATCGGGCTTTCCCTGAGCAGCCGCAGCGATTCCGTCCAGACCGACTGGGTCGCCAGCAGTTCCGAAAAGGCGCTTCCGCCTACCTCCAGCGGTATTTCATAACCGTGTTTTTCGTTGAGCGCCTTTACCGCCCGGTATGCGGCAAGATACAGCTTCACAAATTCGGCGGCAGTCAGCTTCCCGAAGCTTTTCAGGGTCGCCTCGTTCGTGACCTCTACGTACCTGATATTTGGTGCAAGTTCCTTGCAGTATTCGACCGCGTTTGCGAATATCTCCGCGTATTTTTCGACGGGAAGCAGTCCGTCGATAACCTCCCGCTCGTATCTCCTGACGTTGAGCATCACCTCGTCGGCGCACGCCGCGTGAGACGTCAGATATTCTTTGAATCTCGTTCCGGACGGAGCGGGTCTTACCGATCCCCAGTCGTAAAGATAGTGCAACTCGCTGTCGGGGCGACGCTTTACTCCGATTTCGAAATCGGGAAAGAACTCTCCCGTCTTCATATCCCAGTACTCGTCGAGAGTGATCCAGGCGCGGTGTATCGCCGGTCTTCCGATCAGCTCCGCGCACTTTGCCGGAAAATCCCCCGGCGGAGAGTATCGAAGCGTACTGTTTTGCCAGCGCGTCGGATCATCGTATTTTCCGACGCTGACGTTTGCGCGAACCGTTACTATCATTTACCGATTCATCCTTTCGTTATGCCCGCGAGGAATTTTACGACTATTTCCAGTCCCGCGGGCAGAGAATCCTTTTTCAGCCATTCCTCCGTCGTGTGAGTGCCGCCGCTGATCATCGATCCGATACAGACCGAAGGTATCCCGAGAGAAAGCGGTATATTGCAGTCGGTGGAGGCGGATTTGCGCACCGTACCGACTCCGGCAACCTGCCTGACGATATCCGAATACAAATCGGCCATACGGTCAATCTCACGACGGTCGGCTCCGTTTGCGCAGGGGCGGTCGCCGACGAGTCTGACGTCAAGCCGAACGCCTTCCGCCCGGGCTTCGTCGAAGATATTTCCGAATGCGCTTTTCATTATTTCGAGGCAGCCGACGTCGTCCGAGCGGTATTCGCAAAGGAAGGACGCCTTCTGCGCTATGGTATTGACCGACGTACCGCCTGAAACGGTACCCACGTTGTAGGTTGTCCTGGTCCCGGGCACCTGCGGGACGTTCAGCCGGTAAATGCGGGAAATGATCGCCGCGGCCTCTGCTATCGCGTTCTTTTTCCCGAAATCCCCGAAGGAATGGCCCCCTTCCGTAGTGACCGTGACCTCGTACCTGTGCGAACCGACGCATCTGTCGAAAACCTCTCCGTAGTCCGCGTCTATCGAAATATGTCTTGCGATCCTTCCGGAATAATCTTCGCAGATCCGCCTGATGCCGAAAAGATTGCCGAGCCCCTCCTCGCAGGAGTTGCAGACGAACAGTATCCCGCCGTCCGGCCGGAAATCCTCTTCGACAAGGAATTTCGCGGCAAAAAGCATTACGGCAAGGCATCCGGTATCGTCGCCGACCCCGGGGCAGCGGATGATATCGCCGTCGTCAGAAAAGCAAAGCGGAGTTCCCTCCGGAAAGACGGTGTCGGTATGGGCGTTTACGACCGTCAGCCGGTCGCTCCCTTCGCACCGGAACGGGAAAACGACGTTTTTCGCTTCGTCGATATACACTCCGTCCGCTCCGTTTTTTTCAAGCCACTCTCTGCAGTATTCCGCCCTTGCATCTTCATGCCGGGACGGAGCCGGTATCAGACAGAGCTCACGGTGTGTCTGGAAAAAATAATCTCTGTTTTTGTTAAGAAAAGAATAAAAAGATTCGTTACCGACTTTCATTTCCGATTCCTCAAAAAAGGCGCTTCATCCCCGAAGTCTGCCGCGCCCGCAGGCAAGGACGGCGCACGCCAGCGCCGAAACCGGCGCGACGGAAAGGAAGAAAAATGACGTGTCGGCCGTTACCGGGGAAGCCGCTTCCGGAACCTGCCCCAGCGTCTCGTACAGCAGGTAATAATCGTCGTAAAGCCCGAGACAGGCGTCCATTCCGGCGTTGGCACTGAACGCCTTTTCAATCACCGTCTCCCAGGAACCGTACTGCGCGTAAAGCTCGTCCGGAAGCGGACCTTCCTCGTGCCCGTATTTTTCAAGATTTCTCTGCTTCACCGCGGCAAGCCCTTCGGGATCGCCTTCGTACGCGGCAAGACGCAGTTCGTTACGCCTGGCGCTGACAGCCCGGGCTATCTGCTCGGTGCTTTTCCCTTCAGCCCTCATACTGTCGAGCATTTCGTACATCGATTCGAGGCTTTTGTGATAGGCGATCCTTTCCTCGCGCCCTTTTGCAACCAACTCGGGGTCCGACCAGTCGGCGTCGGCGTACGCCTTGAGACTTCCGGTTTCGCTCGGGCGGAATCCGTATACCGCCCGGTCGTCCTTTACTATATCCTTCATCGCCGCGGCGTTTTCCGCCGGATCGTGGATATAGGTGAAAGCCGCCGAAATCCCGGCAGGAGGTACTGCGAAAAGGGCAACCAGCAAAACGGCAACCGCCGGCAGAATGCGCCGGGCAGCCGCGCTCCGATTCCCTTTTCCTTTTTCGCAAAGGCCTTTTTCTCTCTTCACCGATTCATCCTCTTTTCCGGTCCGGCAGCGTGCTGCGACGGATACCGGCTATAGTAATAAGATTGATTAATTATAATAAAAAACAGGGGTGTTGTCAACAAAAAAATCCGCTTTTGTCAAATCGGTATTGCATTTTTACGCGAATGATCGTATAATAATGTCGGAATGCGATTCTGGTAAAAAAGTCCGCCGTTTTTTCCGGATCAGCCCGAGGAGGGACCCGTAATGAAAAAATTTTCTTTAAAAACCGCTTCTCTCGTTCTGTCGTTTCTTCTGTTCGTATCGTCCTTCGCCGGATGCGCGGGCAGGACCGCGGACCCGGGGGACAACACGACTGCCGAAATCGAGGCCTTTACCACCACTGCGGGCGAACCGGTGACCGAAGCCGAGACCCGGATCGTGCCAGACGTTCCATATATAAAATGGGACCGGGAGTTCCGCATCCTCGGCTGCGGCGACAAAAACTCCGATTCCTTCCTGAGTTTCGAACTGGTCGCCACCGAGGAAAACGGAGACATTGTCAACGACTCCGTCTTCCGCCGCAACATGAACCTTGAAGAAAGAGTGGGAATAAAAGTAACTCAGGTGCTGGAAAAAAACACTCACGAGCGTATCGCCTTCGAATACTCCTCGGGAGAAGACAACTTCGATCTTGTTTTCACCTATCTGTACAAGGTCGGCGGACTGGCTCAGAAGGGCTACTTCGTCGATATGAACAAAATCGACTATATCGACTTTGAAAAGCCCTGGTGGAACAAGAACGTCAACGACGTCGTTTCGATAAAGGGACATATATATTACACTTCCAGCGATTTTTCTCTCCGCGACAAGAACCGCGTCCAGGTGATGGTCGTCAACGACGAGCTGCGGAAGGACTGCAAACTTGACGCTGTTCCGGATCTGGTCCGGTCGAATCAGTGGACAGCCGAAAAAATGGCCGAATACGTGACCGCCGGCAGCGCCGAACTTGACGGCGACGGAGTTCATACCGCCTCCGACCGGTTCGGTCTGGTAATGCATTCCTACGACGCCTTCGCAGCACTCTGCTTCGGATGCGGATTGCGTCTTATCGACAAGGACGACGAAGACGGACTGTGCGTCGTCAGCAACCCCGATCACGACACTCTGGCGATCGATAAAGTCCTGGAAATATGCAAAAAAGAAATATCGATGACGCCTGAGGATTACGGGCGGAACTGGGATATCAACTCGGACACCTTCGTCGACGGGCGCGGCCTTTTCAGCATCAACAGCATCGCGTTTGTGGGTTATTACAACCAAAACTGCAATTTTGATTTCACCGTCTGCCCGACGCCGAAGCTGGATCCCGATCAGGAGTCGTATTACTCGCTTCCGGATATCAGATGCATGCTCTTCTCGGTGCCGGTGACCTGCAGGGATCCGGATTTTGCCGGATACGCCCTCGAACTTCTTTCATACTGGTCGACCGACACCACACTCGCGGCTTTCATCGAACTGAAATGCAAGACGAGGAACGTTCGCAACGCCGACAGCGTCGAGATGATCAATATCATCTTCGACGGGATAGTATACGACGGAAGCATCTTCTATTCCGACTCGATACCTCTTTACAGCATAATCAACAGCATCATCCCGTCCCGCAACGCCAACGTTTTCCAGCGTATGATGACGCAGTACAAGAGCAAGACCGAAAACGAAATCGAAAAGATCAACGCGGCATTTTCGAATTAACCAGTATTCTAGGGCAATACCGCACAATTCGCGTGCGTGTATTGGCGAGAGATTTTTGTGCCTGTTTTGACTGAGAAATCGCAGGAAAACAGGCGGTTTTTGGGTTTCGTTCCTTGAACGAAACCTGATTTCGACGT
>CACZSP010000135.1 GCA_902783905.1 uncultured Ruminococcus sp. | reverse complement strand
ATACACGCACGCGAATTGTGCGGTATTGCCTTAATATTATTTCACTCGGCGGTGAAGCATGACCGGAACGGCGGATTTGAAGAAAAAGATAGAGAAACTGCGCGGGGAGATCGAATATCACTCCAGAAAATACTACGTTGAAGACGCTCCCGAAATCTCGGATTACGAATACGATATGATGTTCCGCGAGCTGCAGGAGCTTGAAGCCGCGCACCCGGAGTTTTCCGATCCGGCTTCTCCGACCCTGCGGGTAGGCGGAGCCCCTCTCGACAAATTCGAAAAGGTCACGCACGAGGTACGGATGGACTCGCTTTCCGACGTCTTTTCCGTCGGGGAGCTGGACGACTTCATCGACAGGATACACTCGCAGATGCCGGAAGCCGCATTTTCGGTGGAGCCCAAGATAGACGGCCTTTCCTGCTCGCTGCGGTATGAAAAAGGAGTTCTGGTACAGGCGGCGACGCGCGGCGACGGAGTCACCGGAGAAGACGTGACGGCAAACGTAAAAACGATCCAGTCACTGCCTCTGCGGCTTTCGGAGGCCCTGGATATCACCGTCCGCGGCGAAGTTTATATGCCGAGAAAGGTTTTTGAGTCGATAAACGAGAAGCGGGAGGCGGAGGGAAAACCGCTTATGGCGAATCCCCGCAACGCGGCAGCCGGATCGCTGCGCCAGCTGGATCCGAAGATCGCCGCCGAGCGGCGCCTTTCGATATTTATATTCAATCTGCAGGCGGGATCGCTTTATACCGGGGAGCCGGCTCCGGTATCGCATACGAAAGCCCTCGACCGCCTCGCCGAACTCGGTCTGCCCGTCATCCGCGAACGGCGGCTGCTCTCCGGCAGACAGGAGATAAACGACAGAATAGCCGAACTGGGCGAAATGCGCGACTCCCTTCCCTACGACATCGACGGCGCCGTCGTCAAGCTGGATTCGATACCCGGAAGGCGGATCGTCGGAGAAGGGACCTCGACGCCGAAATGGGCCGTCGCGTATAAATACCCTCCGGAAGTGAAGGAAACGAAGCTTGTCGATATTACCGTCGCCGTCGGGCGCACAGGCGTCCTCACTCCGGCGGCGGTCCTCGAACCGGTGCGACTCGCCGGGACCACCGTTTCCCGCGCGACCCTTCACAATCTTGATTTCATAAACGAACGCGGGATAATGATCGGCGACGTCGTAAAGGTCAGAAAAGCCGGCGAGATCATCCCCGAAATACTCTGCGCCGTCCCCGAAAAACGCGACGGCAGCGAGCGTCCCTTCCAAATGCCCGAAAAATGCCCCGTCTGCGGCAGCCCGGTTTTCCGTGACGTCGACGCCGGAGGCGCCGAAGGAGCCGCCCTGCGCTGTCTCAACGCCGCCTGCCCCGCCCAGCTATCCCGGAGTCTCGAGCATTTCGCCTCGAAGGACGCCATGAACATCGAAGGCCTCGGCCCGCAGATAATAGAACTTCTTCTGTCCCGGGGACTTGTTCGGGACGCCGCGGATCTGTATTCTCTCAGGGCGGAACAGATCGCCTCTCTCGAACGCATGGGCGAGACGTCGGCGAAAAATCTTGTCTCCGCGATAGCAAGATCGAAATCAGCGGGGCTCGAGCGTCTGCTTTACGCCCTCGGAATACGAAATATCGGAGAGGTTGCGGCGGCGGAGCTTGCCTCCTTCTGCCGTACTCTCGACAGATGCATAACCGTTACCAGGGAAGAACTTGTTTCGCTTCCCGATTTCGGCGAAGTGACCGCCGGATGCGTCCTTGAATTCTTTTCGGACGAAAACAACGTGTCTCTCTGCCGCAGACTCGCCGAAGCAGGACTTACGACCGAAGCCGTCGCGGCTCCGACCGGGGATCTGTTTGCCGGTCTGACCTTCGTTCTGACCGGTACTCTTCCCACCATGACCCGTTCGGAAGCCGAGCAGAAGATCAAATCACTCGGCGGAAAATGCTCGGGTTCGGTGTCGAAAAAGACTTCTTTCGTAGTAGCCGGATCCGACGCCGGTTCCAAGCTTGCGAAGGCGCAGGAACTCGGCGTAAAAATCATAGACGAATCCGAACTGCTGCGGATGTGCGGTGACGGCAATGAGTGAGACCGAGCGCGAAAAGAACGCCGTCACGGGCGGAACGCTGTACCTTGTAGCGACCCCGATCGGCAATCTCGCGGACGTCAGCGAGCGGGCGGTAAAGGTACTGTCGGAGGTCGGATTCGTAGCGGCGGAGGACACCCGCAACTCGGGACTGCTTCTCTCCCGCCTCGGGATCAGACGCCCTCTCGTCGCCTATCACGAGCACAACCGCGCGACCGCCGGAAAAGCGATAGTCGAGCGGCTGAAAAACGGGGAAAGCTGCGCGCTTGTCACCGACGCCGGCACTCCCGCCATCTCGGATCCGGGAGAAGATCTCGTCGGACTTTGCGCAGCCGAAGGCATACCGGTTACGACCGTCCCGGGCTGCTGCGCGGCTGTCAGCGCTCTTGCCGTGTCCGGCCTTCCGACAAGGCGGTTCTTTTTCGAGGGCTTCCTTCCGACCCGGTCGGGCGAGCGGCGCGAGCGGCTCTCCGCAGTCGCGGAACAGCGGGAGACCGTTATTCTATACGAGGCGCCGCACCGGCTCCTGCGGACCCTGTCCGACCTTTGCGCCGTGTGCGGAGAGGAAAGACGCGCGGTTATCTGCCGGGAACTGACGAAGCTCAACGAGGAGACAAAGCGCGGCACTCTGCGCGAACTGTCGGATCATTTCACCGAAAATCCTCCGCGCGGGGAGTTCGTCATAGTGCTGGACGGCTGCCGCGAAACCCCGACCCCGTTTGATTCGATGACGCCGCGGGAGCACGTCGATCACTACGTCTCGCTCGGGATGAGCGAAAACGACGCGATCAAGGCGGCGGCGCGGGACCGCGGCGTTCCGAAAAACGAGATTTATTCCGCCGTGAAAATAAAGTAAAGGCAATACCGCACAATTCGCGTGCGTGTATTGGCGAGAGATTTTTGTGCCTGTTTTGACTGAGAAATCGCAGGAAAACAGGCGGTT
>CACZSP010000134.1 GCA_902783905.1 uncultured Ruminococcus sp. | reverse complement strand
GAAAAGGTGATCGTGTCGAAGGTGAACGGATATGATCCGATACCGGGCAGCGAGTTCGAAATCGAATGCGACACCGTTCTCCTCTCGGTCGGACTTATCCCGGAAAACGAGCTTACGCGCAACGCAGGCATCGAGATCAACCCCCGCACCAACGGTCCGGCCGTCTATGAGAATATGATGACCATGACCGAAGGCGTCTTTGCCAGCGGCAACGTTGTTCACGTTCACGATCTTGTCGACTTCGTCACCGAGGAATCGATGAGAGCCGGCGCCGCGGCCGCCGAATACGCCGCCGGGAAACGTGTATCCGGAAGGGTGATCGATGTGATTCCGGGCGACGGCGTCAACTATACCGTCCCGGTGAAGATCAGACCGGAAAACGTCGAAAAGAACGCCGGGATCTTCTTCCGCACAAACCGCCCGAGGAAGAAATCGGTCATAACCGTTGCGTCGGGAGACCAAAAGATCGCCTCCTTCAAGAGAGAGTATATGGCGCCCGGCGAGATGGAGCGCATCAATATTCCGCGCGTACTGCTGGACAGAGCGGACGACAGGATCACCGTGTCGGTTTCCGACGCGGAGGAATGACGGGGAAGGAGACTGACCGATGAAAGAACTTATATGCATAGTATGTCCGAAGGGCTGTCACCTTAAGGTCGACGAGGAAAACGGATTCGCGGTTACCGGGAACGGCTGCCCGAGAGGCGGGGAGTACGGCAAAAAGGAACTGACCGATCCGCGCCGCGTAATTACCTCTTCGGTGAGGATAACCGGCGGGATCTACCCCTGCTGCTCGGTGCGAACCGACGCGCCCATCCCCAAGGCGAAGATATTCGAGGCGATGGAGCTGCTGAAAAAAGTCGAGCTTCACTCGCCGGTGCACGTCGGTGACGTTGTCATTGCCGACGTTCTCGGGACGGGAGCAAACTTTATAGTAACCCGGGATATGTGATGTCCGCCGCCTTCGGAAGTACGCTTTCGGCCGCGGACTGGTTCCGCTTCGGCGACCCGTTATGGGTCGCCGCTCAGATATTCGGGGTCGTTTCCTTTATTCTGACATTTATATCGTTTCAGACGGAATCCCCGAAAAAACTGATACTCATTCAGACAGGCTCGACCTGCGCCAACATGCTGACGTATCTCTGCCTTGGGGCGATGCCGGGAGTGGCACTCAACGTAGTCTGCGTCGTGCGCAATCTGATCTATTTCTACCGGGAAAAGAAGATATTCTCGTACCGGTTCTGGCCCTGGCTGCTTGCCGGGATCATGGGAGTGCTGGGTCTTCTGTCCTGGGACGGACCGATCTCTCTTCTTGTGATCTCAGCTCTTATGGTCAATACCGTCATACTGTCCCTTCGAAACAACCGCATCCTTCGAATAAGCATCCTTTTTACCTCGACAGAGGTGATAATCTACAATCTGTTCGTCGGTTCCTACAGCGGATGTATCAGCGAGGCGGTCGCCGTCATCTCGTCGGCTATCGGGCTGATAAGATTCCGGAAAAATAAAACTTCACCCGAAAAGGAGTAAAGAAATGGCTGAATTACACAGGATCATAGTAGACACCGATACCGGCGGAGACGACGCCGCGGCGCTTATCCTCGCCGTGCGCAGTCCCTCTGTCGAACTTCTCGGAGTCACCGTCGCGGCAGGCAACGTCTGCCTTGATCAGGCGGTCAAAAACGCTCTTGCCGCCCTCGAGGCTGCCGGATCGGACGTAAAAGTCTACGCCGGCGCGACGGCTCCCGTTTCGGGAGAGGAAAGGGAGACCTTCAGCGTCTACGGAAACGACGGAATGGGAGACGCCGGGATAGTGAATCCCCGCGGTCACGCCGAGGAAGAAGGCGCGATCGATTTCATGCTGAGGATTGTCGCGGAAAATCCTGGACAGATCGAGATAGTCGCGCTCGGACCCGCGACCAACGTCGCTCTCGCGATCCGCCGCGACCGCGAAACGATGAAAAAGGTAAAACGGATCTGGTCGATGGGGACCGCCGGCTTCGGACCGGGGAACGCCACGCCTATAGCCGAGTTCAACGTATACAAGGACGCCGAGGCGTACGCGGAAATGCTCTCGCTCGGAGTTCCGGTGACCGTAGTCGGACTGGATATGGACGACGAACCCACCTGGGTCGGCGAGGAAGAGTGGGGAAGAATGCTCACGGGAAAAGGACTTCAGCCTTTCATCGCGAAAGCCACGGGAAAGCTGCTTCAGTTCAAGAAGGGCAACGGAATCGACGCGGTCGATCTGCCCGACGCCGTGGCGATGGCCTGCCTCGTCTGGGACGATTTCGTTCTCGGCACCGCAAAATGCGCCGCCAGCTGCATTACCGCGCCCGGCGAGACGCACGGACTCGTTATCTTCTACAAAGAGGGATTCACCTACGACTCGATGCCGAAGGCCGGCGACGCCAACGTGTCGGTTGTCACCCGCGCACGCAAGGATATTTTTGTTTCGCGTCTTAACGAAATACTCGCGGAGGGCTGAAAAATGGAAGAAAACGAAAGATACAAAAAGCTCGTACTGCTTCACTCCAACGATATGCACGGAGATTTTCTCGCCGAAACGGTGGACGAAAAACTCATCGGCGGCGTTTCGATGCTGTCGGGGTATATCAACAAGGTGAAGGAGGAGGAAAAAAACGCTCTTTACTGCATAGCCGGAGACATGTTCCGCGGATCGGTCATCGACTCGGAGTTCAAAGGCCTTTCGACCATTGAGATAATGAACATGCTTTCTCCCGACGTGGTCACGCTGGGCAACCACGAGGTCGATTACGGCATCGCGCACCTGCTTTTCCTTGAAAAATGCGCGAAATTCCCGATAATCAACGCGAATTTCCACATAAAAACCAACAACGCCCGTCTTTTCCGTCCCTACCTCATCAAAGAGATCGACGGAATGAAGATCCTTTTCATCGGCATACTTACCGAGCAGGTGCTTGCTCAGACGAAAAACGACGGGCTCGTCGGCACCTTCGTCAACGTCAACGAGGCGGCCGACGAGGTCGGACGAATATGCAACGCCTACAACGCCCTTGACATCGATCTGACCGTCCTGCTGACGCATATCGGCTTCGAGGAGGACAAAAAGCTTGCCGCAGCCCTCGACCCGTCCTGGGGCGTGGATATCATAATCGGCGGTCATTCGCATACCTTCATCGACAAGCCGGCAAAGGTCAACGACATACTGATCGTTCAGGCTGGCACCGGAACCGACCAGATCGGAAGATTCGATATAGTCGTCGACACCGAAAAGAACAGCGTCGCCGGATACAAATGGAAGAGCGTGCCCATCGACAAGGAACACTGCCCGGTGGACGACGAGATAGAAGGGCTTATAGAAAGCTACAAAACGAAGACAGACGCAAAATACGGGCGCGTCGTCACGCGCCTCAACCGAAAGCTCACGCATCCCTGCCGCGAGCAGGAGACCGAGCTCGGCGATCTTTTCGCCGATGCCCTGCGCGACTCTCTGGGTGTGGACGTCATGCTCCTGGGATCGGGAAGCGTCAGATGCGAGGAGATGGGACCGATCGTAATGCTCGGAACGCTGACCGAATGCTTCCCGTACGACGATCCCGTTTATATGGTCAACGTTACCGGACGCCAGCTGAAGGATATGCTGAAGTATATGATGCGCGACGAGGTCTGGCAGGGAGTCCATTCCGAGTTTTACCAGCTGTCGGAGGGGCTCCGCGTCGTTTATTCCCGAGCCGATCACGAGTACCGTGAATTCACCTTCCGCGGTCAGCCGGTCGACGACGACAGGATGTTCACCCTCGGGCTGCAGAACTTTCACTATAACAATATGAAGGATTCCTTCAATATTTCTCAGTCGGAAGTGCTCAAAAACGGCAAAAGGCGCACGCTGTGCACCTCCTGCCGTCAGGTCATAGAGGAGTATTTCTCCGAGCACCAACACCTCGACCGCAGAGCCGGCGAGCGGCTGATAATAGAGTAAAATAATAAACGGGACGCCGATCCGCTTTTTCTGCGGAGGCGTCCCGTTTTTTTGGTTGTCAGCGGGCAAGCGGGCAGTGGCAAGTTACAACTTTTTATGAGTCAGTATTTTACAAACAGCGGAGCCGCCTTCGAGGCTATCCTGTAAAGGGGAGTTTCGAAGCTTTTTTTCACGCGTTTAAGTTCGTCGCGTATCGCGATCGACTGCGGGCAGTGCTTTTCGCATTTTCCGCATCCTATGCACTTCGAGGCGGCGGTCTTTTCGCGCCGCAGTGCGGTACACATAAAGTAGTCCTTCAGCCCCCGGTAATAGCCGTCGTACGACGCCCGGTTGAAGGCCGCGAAGGAGCCGGGTATGTCGACCCCCTGCGGGCAGGGCATACAGTAGCGGCATCCGGTGCATCCGACGCGCATCTTCGAATTTATCGCGTCCTTTACGCGTTCGAGAAGCGCCCTGTCCTCTCCGTCAAGACACCCCGGGAGGGATCTGTCGGCGGCTTCGGCGTTCTCCCTTATCATTTCGAGCGAATTCATCCCGGAAAGGACGACGGTGACCTCCGGCTGGTTCCAGAGCCAGGAGAAGGACCATTCCGCCGGAGTCTTTTTCGTTTTGTGGGATTCCATCATTTTCAGGGCGTCCCGCGGCAGTCCCGATACCAGTCTTCCTCCGCGCAGCGGCTCCATTATCATAACCGGCAGACCGCGCCCCGACGCGTATTTCAGGCCGGTGACGCCCGCCTGGGCATTTTCGTCCAGGTAGTTGTACTGGATCATGCAGAAGTCCCAGTCGTACGCGTCGACGATGCGGCAGAAAACGTCGCTGTTTCCGTGATAGGAAAAGCCGACCTGCCGGATCTGCCCCGACGCCTTCTTTTTTTCTATCCAGTCGGCGACGCCGAGCGAAAGAAGCCGCTCCCAGGTGGCGTCGTCGGTGAGCATGTGCATCAGATAATAGTCTACCCTGTCGGTCCGCAGACGCCTCAGTTCCTCCGAGAAGAACTTTTCGGCGTCTTCGGGCTTGCGGATCATATAATGGGGGAGCTTGGTGGCGATATTGACCCTGTCCCGCAAGCCGTTCTTTTCGAGTATCTCGCCAAGAGCCGCCTCGCTGCCGGGATAGATGTAGGCGGTGTCGAAATAGTTGATCCCGGCGTCGACCGCCGCCAGGATTTCCTCTTCGGTTTTTTTCATATCGACGCCTCCCGGCGTGCGGTTGAAGCGCATGCACCCGTATCCGAGCACCGAGAGAGAATTTCCGTATTTGTCCTGTCTGTACTGCATATCGACCTTCAAAAGAACCGGCCGCCGGGAAGCATGACGGCTCCCCGGCAGCCAGTGATTTTATTCGTATATCGGGAACCGGCGGCAGGTCTCGCTGACCCCTGCGCGGACCGATACGCGCTTCTCCTCGAAGGAGAAGACGCAGTCGGCGATCCAGTCGCCGATCTGTTGCATCTGTTCTTCCTTCATCCCGCGGCTGGTAACGGCGGGGGTGCCGACGCGCAGACCCGACGTAATCGTCGGTCCGAGCGGATCGCCCGGGATCGAGTTCTTGTTCGCCGTAATATGAACCGAGTCGAGCATTATCTCGAGTTCTCTGCCGTTGACCGGAGTCCCGCGCAGATCGAGAAGCATGAGATGGTTGTCGGTCCCGCCCGTCACGAGGCGAATCCCGCGGGAGGTAAGACGTTCGGCAAGAGTCGCGGCGTTCGATACAATCTGACGCTGATAATCGGCGAAGGACGGATCGAGCGCCTCGCCGAAGGAGACCGCCTTGGCGGCTATGATATGCATCAACGGGCCGCCCTGCGTGCAGGGGAAGATCGCCTTGTCGACCTGCTTCGCGTATTCCTGACGGCAGAGGATGAGACCTCCGCGGGGTCCGCGCAGCGTCTTGTGGGTGGTTGTGGTGACGATATCCGCGTAAGGAACGGGGGAGGGGTGGAGACCGGCGGCGACCAGTCCGGCGATATGCGCCATGTCTACCATCAGCTTCGCACCGACTTTGTCGGCGATCTCGCGGAATTTCGCGAAATCAATGATCCTGGGGTAAGCCGAGGCGCCGGCAAGGATCATTTTCGGGCGGTGGAGAAGGGCGAGACGCTCGACCTCACCGTAGTCGATCCTTCCGCTTTTTTCGTCTACTCCGTAGTTTACGATGTTGAAAAACTTGCCCGAGATGTTCATCGGAGTGCCGTGGGACAGATGACCTCCCGCGGAAAGCTTCATCGAAAGCACCGTGTCGCCGGGGGAGAGAAGAGCCATAAAGGCGGCGAGGTTCGCGTTCGCCCCGCTGTGTGGCTGAACGTTTGCGTGCTCGGCTCCGAAAAGGCGGCATGCGCGCTCGCGCGCTATGTTTTCAACCTCGTCGACAAATTCGCATCCGCCGTAGTAGCGGTGTCCCGGATACCCTTCGGCGTATTTGTTGGTCAGGACGCCGCCGGCGGCGAGAAGCACGGCTTCCGAAACGACGTTTTCCGAGGCAATCAGTTCGATATTGCCCTTCTGGCGGTTGAGCTCGCGGCCGCATGCGGCCGCGACTTCTCCGTCGAAACGTGCAAGGTCCTCAAAAAACATCTGATTTTACTTCCTTTTTTTTGCGGTGATTACAGCAAAT
>CACZSP010000133.1 GCA_902783905.1 uncultured Ruminococcus sp. | reverse complement strand
CGCCGCGAGCCGCGACCTGAACGGCGACGGAAAGCATACCGCCGAGGACCAGTACGGGATCGTCATGCATTCTTACGACGCTTACGCCGCTCTCTGCTTCGGCTTCGGCATCAGGCTGATCGACAAGGATGACAACGACTGCCTTGTTATCGTCGACGACACCGCGTACGCCTCTGACGCGATCGACGCCGTGCTCAGAATATGCAGGACCGAGACCTATATGACCCCTGAGAAATACGACAGGAACTGGGATCTGCCTTACGACACCTTCTGCGACGGACGCGCGCTCTTCAAGATCACCATTCTTCACTCGCTGGGCGATTTCAACAGCGACTGCGAATTCGACTTTACGGTATGTCCTCTTCCCAAGCTCAACGCCGATCAGGAAAAGCATTATACCATCCCTGACAAGATCGCAATGCTTTACGCCGTTCCCATGACCGAAAAGGATCCCGACTTTGCCGGCTTTGCCCTTGAAGCGCTTTCATACGCCTCGACCGACACGACGCTGGTCACATTTGTCGAGATCCTCAGCAAGGCGAGGAACGTCCGGAACCCCGACAGCGTGGAGATGATCAATACGATCCTGGACGGCGTAGTATACGACAACAGCATTTTCTATTCGTCCAACATCAAACTGTACGGCATTCTGAACAACGACGTTCCCTCCGCCGACTCGAACGTGTTTGCCAGATCCATGAAAATCGCTAAAAATTCGGCGGAATCGGTCATCAAAACGATAAACAACGCGTTCCAGGACTGATATAATAATTCAGGAAGCACTGAATAATTCGCGCGTGTCGAATTATTCAGTGCTTCATTGCGGGATCTCATCGCCGCAGGAGCAAATATGAATTCATCAAGAGATTATCCGGGAATAACGGTTACGCAAAAGGGAACGAAATGGATCGGCGAAGGGCACCCCTGGGTCTATGAGGGAGAGGTGCTCTCAGCCGCGCCGGAGTTCCCCGAAGACGGCGCTCTCTGCGACGTCGTCAGCGAAAGCGGAAAGTATCTCGGCACCGGCTTTTACAACTCGAAAAGCAAGATCCGCGTGCGTATCCTGTCGAAAAACGCCAACGACAGATTCGACGGGGCATTTTTCGAGAGACGCCTGAGGTACGCCGTCGACTACCGGCGCACGGTCATGGGGGGAGATATTTCCTGCTGCCGGCTGATTTTCGGTGAGTCGGACGGTTTTCCCGGACTTACCGTCGACCGTTTTTCGAACCTTTTGTCGGCCGAGGTCCTTTCAAAAGGGATCGACGACCGCAAGGAGATGATCTTTTGCGCCCTCGTGAGGATCCTGCGCGAGAGCGGCGAGATGATCGACGGGATTTACGAGAGAAACGAGAGCGCCATCAGGGAGCTTGAGGGGCTGCCGCGCGGCAAGGGATGGTTCGCGCTTCCCGGCGAGGAGCCGCCGGCGTCCGCGCTGACTCTTATCACCGAGAACGGAATAAAATACGAGGTAGACGTCGAGAACGGCCAGAAGACCGGTTTCTTTCTCGACCAGAAGTTCAACCGCCTTTCGGTCGCGCGTATTTCGAAAGGCAAAAGGGTCCTCGACTGCTTTACGCACACCGGGTCCTTCGCGCTAAACGCCGCGGCGGGAGGCGCCGCGGCTGTAACGGCCCTGGATATTTCGCATACGGCAATAGAGCAGGCAAAACGGAACGCCTCGCTCAACGGCGCCGAAGAGAAGATCGAATTCGTCGAGGCGGATGTGTTCGATCATCTCCGCCGCCTGCGCGAGAGCGGGACGCACCCCTTCGACCTGATAATACTCGATCCTCCGGCGTTTACGAGATCGCGCAAAACCGCCGGCAGCGCCGAGAGAGGATACCGGGAGATCAACCTTCTCGCGATGAAGATACTTCCGCGCGGCGGGTATCTCGCGACGGCGTCCTGCAGCCATTTTATGCCCTGCGCGCGCTTCGAGGCGATGCTCCGGGACGCCGCGGCGGAAGCCGGAGTCGAACTGAAAGAGATCGAAATAAAAAAACAGTCTCCCGACCACCCGATACTGTGGAACGTCCCCGAGACCGAATATCTGAAATTTTATCTTTTCCAGATAGTTTGAAAAAAGGTAAAACAATGGAATTAACGAAAGAAACGATCCGCGGCATTACGGTCGGCGCCGCACGGATCTGGGAGGAGCAGGACTGTCTCCGCTTTTCGAAGACGACCGCCGAGCAGACGGCCGCCTGGGTCGAATACGCCCCGCGTCTTGAAGAGCGCGTCCGGACGACGACAGGCATACGGCTGGACTTCATCACCGATTCGCCCTTTCTGCGGGTCGTGACGGCCGGGGGACGCAAGTTCGAGGTCCTTGTCGACGGCCTGCTGACGGAGCAGTTTTTCCCGACCCCGGAAAATCCGGCCTTCGAGGCGAAGGTCGGCGACGGCGGCGAGCGCCGCGTGACCGTCGTTTTTCCGAGCCACAGCACCGGCAAGATCGCGTCGGTTTCGGTCGCCGACGGCGCCTCGGTGCATCCGGTCACTTTCAAGAGAAAATTTCTTTTCCTCGGCGATTCGATAACTCAGGGCTGGAACGCGGTTTACGACAGCCAGTCGTTCGCCTGGCTCCTCTCGCTCTGGGCCGACGCCGAGAGCATAAACCAGGGCGTCGGCGGAGGAGTGTTCATACCCGGGACCGTGACCGACTTCGGCTACCGTCCCGACGTCGTCTTCGTCGAATTCGGAACAAACGATTACGCTTCCGGCAGAACGGCCGACGGGCTCCGCGCCGCGGCGTCCGAGACCTTCGCGAGAGTCGCGTCGATCTACTCAGGAGCAAAGATCTACGCGAT
>CACZSP010000132.1 GCA_902783905.1 uncultured Ruminococcus sp. | reverse complement strand
GCAGACAATCTGCGTTCGCTCGGCTTTGACGGGGATATAAGGATAATGCCCAACGGAGTCGATTTTCCGCGCGGGCCGATGGACCGGAAAGCGGCGTCGGATCTGCTGTCCGACGTGCCTTTCGACCGTTCTCTGCCGGTCTTTCTTTTTGTCGGAAGAATGATGTGGTACAAGGGGCAGCGCATAATAATCGAAGGAGCCGGACGCGCTGCTGCCGAAGGATACCGCTTCAACCTTATCTTCGTCGGGGACGGAGACGACCGCGAGGAAATGATCGCCGCGGCGGAAAGCGCCGGAATAGGCGACAGATGTCTGTTTCCCGGAGCGGAAAGAGACCGTGAACGTCTCAGGGCCTATTACAGTCTCGCGGATGTTTTTCTTCTTCCGTCAGTCTTCGACAACAATCCGATCGTCGTCAAGGAAGCCGCCGCGTGCGGCACTGCAAGCGTTCTCATTCGCGGATCATCCTCCGCGGAGGGAGTGAGCGACGGCGTAAACGCGCTGCTGATAGACGAGGACGGCGCGGAAATGGCCGAGGCGATGAAAAGAATTCTGCGCGACCGGGAGTTCGGCCGGCGGCTCGGAGAAAGCGCGCTGAAGGATCTGTACGTCTCCTGGGACGACATGGTTTCTTCCGCCGTGTCGCGTTACCGTGAACTGATCGCCGCGGGCGCTGCCGGAGAGCTTTCACGCCGGAAAGCGCCTTCGGAGATAGCCATCGGAGCCATAGCCGATATCGCGGTACGCCTCGATCAGTTCCGCGACCTTTTCAGGGACTAGAAGGTGCCCTTCAGTCCCGCTTTTCGGCGAGTCTGAGCAGGTCGCGACCGAGATCTGCGGTGTATTTCAGCCAGGATTCGCGCGTCGAAGCCGGGATCCGCTGGGAACCCGCCTCGTATGCGAAATCGCCGTCGTATCCGGTCTCGGCAAAGGCGCGCATGGCGTCCTTCCAGTCGACCGTTCCGAAATACGGGAAAAGATGCTCGTCGGCTCCGTTGGCGTGGTTGTCGTTTATGTGCGTGGCGCGAAGGCGTTTACCGATCGCTCTGATCGCCTCTCCGACGTGAACTCCCGCGAGATTTGCGTGCCCCGTGTCAAGGCATATTCCGACCGACGGGTCGTTTATTTCGTCGCACAGATCGATAAGCTCGAAAATGTCGCCTCCGCAGTAGCGGCGTCTCCATCTTCTGAAATCCACCATATTTTCTATCGCAATGCCGATCCCGACCTTTTTCGCCTCCTCGATATAGGGGGCGAGATAGGCGAGATTGGCTTTTTTTGCCTTTTCGGGATTGTACAGAGGGTCGCGCGGCAGGTTCATCGGATGGACAACCATCCACTGTCCTCCGAGCATTTTCGTCGCCCGGATGTTGCGCAGATTGGTTTTGGTGAGATGATCCCAGTCGTATTCCGGATCGTCCCATTCCATTCCGCTGGCTGTGTTGCCGTGGGTCTGATAAACCGGAAGGGAATGCGTCGCGCAGGCCTCGGCGATCTCTGCGACGGCGCAGTCCCAGTTGTCCGAGGCGATGACGCCGCCTTTTCCGCTCATCGTCCAGAGAGATATATCGGCGTGATCGTAGCCGGCTTTTTTCAGCGCCGCGATCGATTCGGGAACGGTGTACGTCCGTTTTTCGCCGTAAATCGCGCGCATGATCGACGTAGTGGTCGAAAGAAACATCTGCATATACTTCCTGTCTTTTATTCGGTCACTGATTCGGGAGGAGAGGAGGTCGTCTGTTCGTCTCCCGGCGTCTGTTCCGGCTCGTCGGTGTCTTCCGGCGTTTCCGGATCGGGCTCCGGAGCATCGGTTGCTTCGGGCGTTGTTGAAGGTTCGCCGGTCTCATCGGGTTCGTCGGTAGTGTCCGGTTCGTCCGTCGTCACCGGCTCCTCCGGATCGGTTTCCGCAGTGGTCGTCGGCTCGGGAAGGGTTGTCACCTCCGGCTCGTTCTCTTCCGGTACGGTATATTCGGAAAAAACGTGTTCCCCCTCTGCCCAGAGAGAGGCGTGCCCGGACAGTTCGGTAAAGAATCCGAGAAACTGCGTATAACCCATCGCGACGTACTGCTCCGGGTGGAACTGCACAGCGCAGACGAAAAATCTTCCCTCGACTTCCGCGGCTTCGGGTATGCCGTCCGGCGAGCGGGCGGTGATTTTCACGCCGTATCCGGTTTTTGCCAGCGCCTGATGGTGCCAGGAGTTGACCGTTGGATTGGATCCGAGCAGAGCGTAAACTATCGAACCCGGGTCGGCGGTTATTTTGTGATAAACGAAATTCTTTTTCGCGGGGTCGCGGTGAACGATAGTCCCCGGAATGTCGGGGATGTTCTGGTCGAGCGTCCCGCCCAGTACGACGTTGAGCAGCTGCATGCCTCGGCATATACAGAGCATCGGCATATCGAGCCCGAGCGAGGCGCGCATATAAAGAACGTCGCTTGCGTCGCGCGCGGCGTTTATTTCGCATGACGGGTGCTTTTCCTGGCCGTAGTATGACGGATCGATATCCCCTCCGCCGGTGAAAATAACCGCGCTGACGTTTGAAAGCGCCGAAAGAGCAGCGTCAAGAGTCGTCACCTGAGGCAATACGTAAGGAACGCACCCCGCACGTCTGACCGCGTATTCGTAAACCGAGGTCTGCCCCGTTCTGTCCGTCGGAGTGATCCCGATCACCGGCCCCGGCGGAGTCGGCGGCTCGGTGACGGCTTCCGTCGTGACCGGCGGTTCGGTTTCTTCCTCGGTCGTTATCTCTTCCGCCGTCGTTTCCTCGGTCGTTTCTTCGGTCGTTTCGGGTACCGTCGTTTCTTCCGACGTTTCCGGAGGGACTTCCGTTGTCGTTTCTTCGGGAACCGAAGAGGTTTCCGCCGGTTCTTCCGACGTGTCCGCTTCGGGCGACGAGGTGTCCGGCGGATTATCGGTTTGTGTCGGTACGGTTATATCCTCGGGAGGAAGAGTTTCCGTATTCTGCGTGCCGTCGTCGGTCGCAACCGGGGCTGACGACGTCCCGGTGTCGCCGGGAGTAATTACGTCCGGTGCAGGCGCCTTTCCGGGGAATCCCGACAGAAGGACCGCGGTCAGCGCCAGAAGCAGTGTAAACGCAGCGATGCCGAACGCTTTTTTCATCGCGGACCGCCCCCTTCAAGCAGCTGGCGCTCGAGCTCCGGCCCCCACCAGTCGCGGTATCCCGCCATCGTGGGATGGACTCCGTCCTTCATATACAGTTTGTGCTTTTCGTCTGTTATTGTATTGAATCCGTTCCCGCTCCACAGATCGAGCAGACCGATATTCTCTTTTATTGCTATCTTCTGAAGGTCGTAAACGAGTCTGCCGTAGCGTTCGCTTCCGTATTTTGATCCCGTGAAAAAGAATATTTCGCAGCCGTACGCGTCGCGTACCCGGCGGATGATATATCTGATCGCCCCGCAGACGTCGGAAGGTACGGTCGAATCCGACTCCGGGTCTCCCTCGGGGAGGCAGAGGCGTGCGTCGTTGGTGGAAAGCTGACAGATAAAAAGGTCCGGGCTGACAAGCGGTAAAGCCGCGTCAAGTCTTTTCACGTAGGAAGCGTCGCCGGTGTCGCAGAGCGTCGTACCGCTTACGGCGGATTTGTAAAGTTTCATTCCGAGGCGCGCGGCAAGATACTCGCCGACCGCGTATCCGCCCGAGCAGTGTCCGCGCACGACTGAAGAGCCGAGAATAAACAGAGTTTTCCCGGCGTATCGGCTGTCCGCGAGAGGGCGGATCGCGTCGAAAGAATATTCGGTTCGGTTGCCTTCGAGCGCAGAACAGTCCATAGCCGCGTCCCTT
>CACZSP010000131.1 GCA_902783905.1 uncultured Ruminococcus sp. | reverse complement strand
TTTGATTTCGTTCCCATATTCACGACGACCCAGAAGTGCGTACCGCTGGTATGGACCGAGCGCTCGATCATTATCGTGTCGTATCCCAGATAGTCAAAGAAGGCTTTTGCAACCGAGGCGAACGCGAAGCAGTCTCCCTTTGCGTTGTTCGGTATCGTCGTCAGAACCGAATACGCTTCCTTTTTCCAGTCGTCGTGCTGGCTCTCGTTGGCGTAATGCAACTGACTCCAGCTGTTCGCGCTGAGATATTTGTAAAGCGCCTTTGCCTTTTCAAGAATCGGCATGGCGGGCGTCGTAAGCTGGTCCACCAGTTTTCCGACCGCCTGCTTGTATTCGAGCTCGGTGAAGGAGAACTCGCGTACGACAAGATGCATAACCTCGCTCGAAACGTTACCCGCCCTGTCCGTCGCGGTAATGGTGAAGGTGTAGTTGCCTTCGGTGTTCCTGTAGGATCCCCCCTCGGGGCTGTGGGAGCCGCTTGAGACCCTCACCGGCTCGTCGACGGTGACCGTCACTCTGTCGCCCGAGTTGTCGCTGACCGAAGCGGCGCTCTGCCAGTCTATCGCGGCGTCTCCGATCGTGTAGTAAACGGTATCGCTCAGCACCGAGATCGTCGGTGCAACGTAGTCGGTCGCCGAAGTAAACTCGGAATCGTATACGGTATAATTGCCCGAGGAGTCGGTAAGTCTGATCTTTACGGGGATCGGATAGGTACCCGTCTTCTGCGGCACGGCGTCGTAGGTGACGGTGACCGGCGTCGCGTCGATCACGTCGGATACGAAAATCGAGGGATCGTCGGGTATGGGACCGTCGTTGTAAATGACCTGGGAGGTGACGGTGGCTTTCGGGGCGACCGTGTCCTGAATAATCAGAGTGACGTCTTCAATCGCTTCCCCGATCTTTATCTGCAGACCGTAGCTTCCCGGGACGGTGGTCTTTATTACGCTGACGTCGCTGAAATACTTACCGTATCCGTCGCTTCCGACGAATGCCGTGACGTCGGGTACCGGGTCTCCGCATTCTATAACGTTCGTACGGACCAGAACGGCCGCGCCGTTGACGACGGTTATGACCGAATTTACCTCGCTGACGTTTCCGCCCTCGTCGCGGAGCAGTACCGTCACGTTGACAAGGCCCTCCTTCGAGCAGTCGGGCGCCTGTTTGTAGGTACAGACGACCTTCGTCGCGTCTTTGATATTCTTTACGCAAAGTTCCGCCGACGGTGACGCTCCCTCTCTGACGAGAATGTCCGACCTCTCTCCGACCGGAGGAACGCTGTCCTTTACGTGAAGCTTGGTCGTGTATGTCTTGCCTCCGTCAATCGTTATCCTGATCCTGTAGTCGCCGACGTGGTCAAGAGAATAATCGGTCCCTTTCGCGAATTCAGCCGTGTGACTTTTATCGATAAGAAAATCCGACGCCGAGATCGACGCGCGTCCCGCCTCAATCGTAACCTTGGAGGCGAGAAAGTCCGGAAGCATGAAACTTCCGCTCGTCAGAACGAGAAGGGACGACAAAAGGATAAGAACGACGGTAAGGCCAATGATCGAAAAAAGAACGATCTTGGCCGTTGCCGAGTTCCTGTCCTGTTTTTTTCTGCGTTTCTTCCCCGTCTGAGTTCCCGCCCGGTAGTTGCGGGTAAACGATCCGGTGGACGTCCTTTCCGGGGAGCCGCGCCTGAGATTGGTATCTCCCTTCGGGTCTCTCGCGGGACGTGCGGAGGAGTCTGCGCCGGTTTTCCCGGCGTCTTCTCCGCTTCCGTATTTTTTTCGGTATTCTCTGTAATCCATTTATGAACTGCCGTTAAATCGTTGTAAAATTTGCCGTAATAATAAGTATATCATATCCCGGGCAAAAAAACAATAATTAATTATTTCCTTTTGTAAACGTCGACGTTTTCCGAAAGCCGGATGGTCACTCTTTTCTTTTCCGGATCGTAAAGCGGCTCAGGATCGGCAAGATCGATCCCGCCGAAAAGACGCACGACGGCGTCGCCCGATCCCGCAGGGAAATTGGCGCCGAGACCGCTTGAAAAATTCTGCGGCATAAGAACGAACAGGGCGCACCCCGGATACGCCGAAAAATCGATATCCCTGACTTTCATAACGTCACCTTCTGATAAGGGCGCCGGTATCGCCGTCGCCGTAGCTTCTTTCGGCAATCGCGCGGGCGTCTTCAAGGGAAAACGCGGGCATGTCGCCCCTGCAGTAGTGCTTGACAACGCAGCATGCAAGCGCGAAATCAAGGGCCTTCCGCAGGCCGTATCCGCGGCGTGTCGCGTAGATCATCCCGCCTCCAAAGCAGTCGCCCGAACCGACCCTGTCGGTCACGGAAAAACGTCTTTCTGGGGTCGCGGCCGTCTCGCCGGACGCGGAATCGTAACAGACGGCGCAAAGACCGTTGGTCTCCTGGGTATAGGTCCTTCTGACCGTCGCGGCGGTCCTTCCGATCGAGAATTTTCCGGCGAAGACACGGCAGGCGTCGGCGGCAGCCTGTACCCGGTCGCCCCCTTCTCCGCGGACTCCGAACATTTCCGCCGCTTCCTCGTTGATAATGCAGAGATCGATTCCTTCGATCAGCGGGGCAAGGACCGCCGCCGCTTTCTCCTTCGTCCAGAGTGCCGAGCGGTAGTTTATATCGCAGGACACGGGTATGCCGGTTTTTTTGGCCGAACGCACGGCGGCGCCGAGCGCTTCGCACGCGTCGTCCGACAGCGCCGGGGTAATGCCGGAAAAATGGAACCAGCCGCATTTTTCGGGCATTGCCGAAAGCCATTCGGAAACGCCGGTCAGCGCGAACAGAGAACCCGCCCTGTCGTAGGTGACCGACGACGGAAGAAGATCGATCCCTTTTTCAAGATAGTAAATTCCGAGTCTGCCTTTTTTTCTTATAACCGCGCCGGTCCCGACGCCCGCCCGCAAAAGAGCGGATATCGCGCAGTCACCCGCCGCGCCTTCCGGAACCGCGGAAACAAACTCGGTTTTCTCGCCGAAAGCGGAAAGAAGAGCAAGTGTGTTCGCCTCGCTTCCGCCGCAGCAGACGTCGAAGGTCTTCGCGTCCCGCAGCTTCACGAATCCGTCGGGAGGAGAAAGCCGCATCATTATTTCTCCGAAGCCGCAAACCGGACCGTCTTTGCCGGCGAACGCCGGCTCGCCGGAACGCCCGGTTCCGAAAGCTTCGTCGACACGACGCCGAACCTCGGCGGGATCGGGTATTCCCTTCCCGCACATAAAGCTTCCGCCGCAGCAGATCACGCTCGGCAGCGCAAGATAATCGCGAAGATTTTTTTCGTTTATCCCTCCCGTCGGCATAAACGAGACGCCCGGGAAAGGAGCCGAAAGCGCCCGCAGAGCCGCGGTTCCTCCGGCGGCGGACGCCGGGAAAAATTTAACGAGAGTGATCCCTTCCTTTACAGCGGCGGTCAGTTCGGTCGCGGTGGAAACGCCGGGAAAGTATGGTACGTCGTTTTCGCGGCACCATCTGACAAGCGAGGCGTCGAACCCCGGACTGACGATTCCTTCGGCGCCCGCCGAAGTCGCTTTTTCGGCGTCGCCGGCCGAAAGAACGGTTCCGGCGATGATCAGAAAATCCTCCGGCAGCTCCCCGTCCGAAACGGCGCGTCTTACGCGTCCGATTGCCTCGACGGCACAGGAGGTGCGCATGGTTATCTCGGCGGATCCAAGTCCGGCACCGGCCAGCGCAAGACAGACGGGCACGGCATTTTCCGGATTGTTAACCGTAAGAACCGGTATCAGTCTTTCCTTTTTCAGTTTTTCTCCGATTGATTCTCTTGAATACTTCATTCCGCCGCTCCGTTGATCCGATGGTTATATATAATATTATACATTAAAATCCGGGTTTTTGCCATACATTTTTGCGGTTTTTCACCCGTCGGAGCGATTTTGTGGTATAATGTTAGTAAAGAGTAAATATCCGAGGAATAATATGCACAGAAAATTCACCTACCGCACGAAAGAGGAACTTCTTGCCGCCTGCGCGGAAGCAGGAGTGAAAATCCCTCTGTCGGACGACGTTTCCGTCCTTTCGACCCGGGTTCGCTTTTGCGGGAAGATCCTTCCTAACCGTCTCGGGACCGCGCCGATGGAGGGCGCCGATTCGAAAGCCGACGGAAGCCCGTCGGATCTGACGAGGCGCAGATATCTGTCCCTTGCCCGCGGCGGCGCCGCGCTTATTTGGTTCGAAGCGGTTGCCGTGTGCCCCGAATCGCGCTCGTCGGCGTCGGCTCTGCTGATCAACGAAAACAACCTTTCCGCCTTCCGCAGACTCACCGACGAAATCCGCGAAGAATGCGTCAGGGCAAACGGTTTCAACCCGTTCATCGTAATGCAGGCGAACCATTCGGGAAGATATTCGAATCCCGGGAACGTTCCGGCCCCGCTCATCGCGTACAGAAACCCGTATCTTGAAAAAACGAGGCGGGCGGAGGACGGCGATACCGTAAGCGACGCATATCTTGAAGAACAGGAAAAAACCGAAGGCGACGCCGCTCGCCTGGCGCGCGACGCCGGCTTCGACGCGATAGACGTAAAAGCCTGCCACGGCTATCTTGCCGCCGAGCTGCTGTCGGCCTTTTCACGCCCGGGCAGATACGGCGGATCCTTTGAAAACCGCTCCCGTTTTCTCGTCAACTGCGCAAAAAGAGCGCTTGAATACGCGGACGGCGGTTTTTCGGTGACCTCCCGCGTCGGGATTTACGACGGTTTCCCCTTCCCCTACGGTTTCGGATCCGGCCCGCGCGGCGGAGACTCTCCCGACTATACAGAACCCGAGGCGCTTCTCGGTAAATTGAATTCGATCGGCATCGATTCGGTCTGCGTCACGATGGGCAACCCATACGTAACGACTCACGTGACGCGTCCGTACAATCACGGAAAATACCTGCCAGACGAGGATCCTCTTTCGGGTGTCGCAAGGATGGCGGACGGCACCGCGAGGATGAAAAAAGCTTTCCCCGGAATGACGGTATACGCCTCGGCTCCGAGCTTCCTCCGGGGATTTTCCGGACAGTACGCCGCGGGAGCGGTAAAGGAAGGATACTGCGACGGGATGCTTTTCGGAAGGATGTCGCTTGCCGATCCCGGTTTTGCCGGTGAGATCCTGAAAAACGGCTCGCCCGACCCTTCCCGCGTCTGCCTTGCCTGCGGAAAATGCGGGGATCTTATCCGCGCCCACAAACCCACGGGATGCGTAATACGCGATCCAGGAACCTATCTTGAATTTTACAGGGAGTATATGAAAAATGACTGATTCCGCACGCGAAAAGCCGTTTTCCGGAATGACGGCAATAATAACCGGCGGATGCCGCGGCATCGGACGCGCGATCAGCGAAAAGCTTGGACGCGGAGGAGCGGATCTCGTCCTTTTTTCCTCCGGCGGAGAGGAAAAATACAAAGACGTTCTCGGAAGCTTTTCTGATCTCGGGATCCGCTGGAAATACGTCAGAGGCAGTATCGCTTCGGCAGAGGACCGCGAGCGTCTGATATCAGAAGCCGTCGCCTTCGGCGGTATCGACGTACTCGTAAACGACGCCGGAGTCGCCCCGTCGGTCCGCGCCGATCTGCTCGAAACGTCCGAGGAAAGCTTCGACCGCGTAATGGGAATCAATACGAAGGGCACCTTTTTTCTGACCCAGGCGGCGGCAAACGTTATGAAAAACAATACTCCGCGCGAAGGTATCCGCGGGAGGATAGTTAATATAGGATCCTGTTCTGCAGAGGTTTCGTCGGTCAACCGCGGCGAATACTGCATATCGAAAGCCGGCGTCGCGATGATAACCCGGCTCTTTGCCGACCGTCTGGCGCCTCTCGGGATCACGGTGAACGAAGTGCG